>DATCAO010000516.1:0-3441 GCA_036512575.1 Puia sp. | reverse complement strand
GTTGTGCTGGGTCCAAACATTCTGAGACTTAACGTCGTTGGAAAAGATGACAAGCAGGCCACACAAAATTCCGGAGATGAATTTTTTCATTCAGTTAAGGTTTTGCTGTATAAATAAGGAACTGGCAGAACGATTGTATTTTAAACAATTGTTCCTGCTTTTCGACATTAGGATATTATGTCAGAATTATTAGGTACCGCAGTAAATAATAGGAATGGACTCCAAAAGGATTGGACTGAGTAGGAGATGGATAGCAAAAATTAAGTACCGGGGTCAGTATAGTCACCAAAATAAAGGCTTTTTTCGTGAATACCAAAGGAATCTGGTAAAACACTGCCTTCAGGCTGAACAAAACTTTCTATCGGTAGCCATACTCAACCCCGCACCGGTTAAAATGATTATTTTTAAGCTTTCCCCCCTCAAATCTCATGTTTCTGCCCTATAAAAAAATCATAGCCTTTTCCAGTCTCGCCGGGTTCAGCCTCATGGGCATCATGGCGGCCAAACCACCGCAGGAAGTGAAACCTGAATACAAGAATCTGAAAGTCCTTTCAAAAAAGATCAGTGATGAAGATATGGATTTTGTGATGCAAAGTTTCAGCGTAAACCTGGGAGCCAACTGTCTGTTTTGCCATCCGGGTAAACAAAAAGGTACGGAATTCAGTATTGATTATGTTACAGACGTATTACAAAACAAACGGGTTGCCCGGGACATGCTGAAGATGACCATAAAACTGAACAAAAAATACTTTAATACCCAACTAACAGGACTAATGAATACCAGGGGAAAGATTTGGTGTAAGACCTGCCACCAGGGAAGCCCGGTACCCATCCTGGCACCTGGCAAAACCCGGTAGCCGCTATTTTTTGATCATCTTGAATTGGTAAACCTGTGAATCCGTTTTTACTTTCAGAAAATAAACGCTTTTAGAAAGCAACGAAACATTTACTTTCAAATCCTCGTCCGTCGAATTACCTATCACGAATTGTACGGCCCTGCCTTGCGCATTATAAATAACAATCTCACGGATCAGTTCCTTACCTGAAACCGCTGTAAATAAGGTAGAGACCGGATTTGGATATATAACAGGCGCAACTTCGACGCCGAATTTCACCTTTTGCATGGTTGAATAGGTGGCGCGGCCAACTGAATCCACTTGTTTCAAACGGTAATAATTAATGCCCAATTTGGGTGCATCGTCCTTTGCGGAGTAAGATTGTGTCGTACTGCTGTTACCCAACGACTTCACGCTAATGATGGATTCGAACCCTGCAGGGTTGACACTGCGCTCTACTTCAAAGTGATCGTTATTTACTTCCATGCCGGTCTGCCAGGAAAGGCCGACATAATTATTGTTCACATTATTTGCGGTGAAATTTAATAACTCGATTGGTAATGGAATCGTGTTGTCCGTAATCTTAAACACTGCAGTACTGGTTGTCGTTGCATTCGTACTTGAAACACCCATTCCGTCGTATATAGATGCCGTCCCGAAATTGAGGTTGACGGCGGCTGGTCCGAATTGCGTCCAGGGGCCGGCCGTACTGCTTCCGTAAAATGCGGTGTATGTTGTACCAGTTTTTAGCAACCTGAAAAAATGGGCATTCGTCGGGTTGGGCGCCAGGGTAGTGATGGCCGCGCCACCCGGAGTGGAACGATAAATCAGCAGAAGTTGGTTATCTCCTGTTTTTCCGATAAAAATAAAACGCGAAATATCTGTGATGCTGTCGCGCATCATGATGCCAGCCTGGTTCGAAGCCGGCAATGCGTCCTGGCTTTCGACGCTCGCGATAAAATCACCGTCGGCAGCCTGATCAGTAAAATTAATTTGAAAAATATCACCATTGGCACCGAGTCCGGTTCCTGCCCCCGTGATCGTCCAGGTTTTTTCCTGTTCCGTTACTGCAGTATAACATGTTTTTCCGGCAACCTGCACGTCGCCGAGGTCGGCGCTATACCATCGCGTCAGGTTCAGACAGGGAGAAATACAGGCTCCTGTATTAAATGTCAAAACATTCGGATTACTCAGCATACCGCTTCCACAGTCCGACTCAATATTAAAATCATAGGAAAATCCGCAGGTCAGTCCCGATATATCGACATGCAATGGATTCCCTGTACCGCTTAGATCCTGAATATTTCTGGTCACATAACTAGACACAAAACTGGGCCTGTACCGCACAATATAATTGGTGACGCCAGCCACAGGTTTCCATCCAAGAGTCGCTGTATTTTCTGTGATATTCGTTACAGTCATATCGGTAAGCGCCGGTGAGATGCAGTTATTTGCCGGAGATCCGAATACCTGGAATTCAGAAATGGACGATCCGCCCTGGCCTCCCTTGGTAATATTCACACGCACATATCTGCCGGTTGCGTGTTCATTAGATTCATTGATCGCGGGATCTGTGGTAAACGAATTCCCTGTGATCGTGTTCAACGTTGTCCACGTAATACCATCCTCGGAAATATCAACAGTAAAATCAACAGCGAAATCTGTGAAAAACCCCCCGGAAGCTTTATTCCAGCGGATGCTTGTCTTACAGATATCGAAACGGGAACCAAGGTCAACATAAAGATATTGAGGAACCGGTCCTCCAATGGCCCATCGTGTGGTAATATCATTATCGAAAGCATTTGAAGCAGGCAAAGTGGTATTTGGCGTCGGAAGATCTCCGTAGGTTTTATTTAATGCGATATTGCTTGCACAACGGTTGTTACTGGCCAGCAAGCCATACACATTCAGGGTATTGGTAAACGTGGAGACGTACACTTTTCCATTAGCGATTGTGGGTGGAGACATCTTTGCATAATTGCCGAGCAGGTCATCTGTATTCTGATCGGAGTTCCATAATTCCTGTGTGATGTCATCGGCTTTCAGCGCGTGAAGTGTGCCCCCCGTGGTTCCGGCCAGATTGGTGACCCATAGTATTGCGCTAAGCGGATCCGTTCCATTGGAGCTGACGGATGAATAACCTCCTTCCATAATCGTGTTTACAGGTACACTGGTATTTTGAATTGCTGTACCCAGGGTTCCCGATGTTGTGTTTACCGGGAAAGCCATCAGATGGGTGTTCTCCGAAAACTGATATATATATTTATTAACAGCTCCGCCGAAATAAGTCAGCGAGGAATGGCTTTGGGCGTTGGCTCCGGCGCCCAAACTGTAACTATGAAAATTGGGATTCGTATCATCAAAAGCTCCGCCGGGTGCAGGAATACTCATGGGCATTGTCATGAGCTGCCCGCTTTTGTGCGCAGTGACCAGCATGTTCGTGCCGGGGATCAATACCACTCCGGTCGCAAAATCCAGGTCACTGGTATTCCAGGCATTGTATGTAGTTGAAGATGCTTTATACCAGGAGACGTTGCTCAGCGTATTATTAACCAGGTCCGGCGTAGTCTTTACAACGCTGAGGGCCATATTCTGTGGACTGGTC
>DATCAO010000515.1:0-2237 GCA_036512575.1 Puia sp. | reverse complement strand
CCTGAATCATTTTCATTCCCCGGGTATTCATAGTGGCTTCTTCCGCTGTCCGATGGCCCTGAACAATTTCTGCTTTATCAAAACCTTCTGAGAGGTAGTCGATGCTGACGACAATATCAGACGATTTTATTTTCCCGTTATCTGTTGATCCGTCTTCCTTGTCTTTTACTTTGACTTTGTAATGGTAGGTCCTGTCAGGAAAATAAAATGATTTATTATTCTTCCCGATATCGAAACTAACAACGGGCGGTTCATTGCCAGCTGTCAGTTCCATGGACTGTACCGACACACCACCCTTACCATCTTTTACTGTCAGCGTTGCTTTATACACACCTGCCTTTGCAAAACTGAGCTTTGCATCGGGCTGGCTGATGATTTTATTATACCCGTCTTTAGATGTGATCTTCCAGGAATATTTCAGGGTATCGCCATCGGGGTCGGCTGTACCTTTCGCAGTCAGGTGAACAGAAAAGGGAATGGCTCCGCCCATTTTATCAGCGGCCATTACTATTTTAGGATTCCTGTTTCCGCCATTGTATTCAATGCGAATCAGGCGCGCATCATCATTCGCCGTGAACCAGCCCGATCCGTATTCCAGCATGTAGAGGTCGCCGTTGGCGGCAAACTCCATATCCATCGGATTGCTGAATTTATAACTGGGCATAAATCTTTCCATGGACAAATAATTTCCGTCCTTATCCGTAGTAACAGCCATGATCCATCCGCGCATCCATTCGTAGATCAACAGTTTTCCATCGTAGTATTTCGGAAACGCGCGGGCAGCATTTTTATAGGCATCACTATAATAAACGGGTCCGGCCATAGCGCAACGTCCTCCCGTTCCAACCAGAGGAAATTCTTTTGATTCAGCATAAGGATACCAGATGAACGCTTTCTGCGCCGGTGGCAGATTATTTAAACCTGTATTGTTTGGCGAGTTGTTGACCGGCAGCTCCGGATCAAATTTTGGTCCTGAAGTGTTGGAAGCAAAATCGAAGTGATTGTATGCTTTATTGTCCCCCACAAAATAAGGCCACCCGAAATTACCGGGTCTCCTGGCCTGACCGATCTCATCCTGCGCCGCGGGTCCGCGTAAGGAATCCGGACCGTTGGAATCCGGTCCCACATCACCCCAGTACACATAACCCGTTTTCTTATCCACAGAAATCCGGAACGGATTCCTGCTGCCCATCACATAAATCTCAGCCCTTGTTTTTGAAGTTCCTTTCGGAAACAAATTTCCCTCCGGAATGATGTATGTCCCGTCGGGCATCGGTGTGATCCGTAATATTTTTCCCCTCAGGTCATTGGTATTGGCTGCAGATTTTTGCGCATCCCACGGAAACCTTCCCGGCCGTTCGTCGATCGGAGCATAAGGTGTGGCCCTCGGACTGGTATTATCACCCGTTGATAAATAGAGATTGCCCTTGGCATCCCAGTCGATCGATCCGCCGGTATGACAACATTGCTCACGTTGCGTGGCCACTTCCAATAATATTTTTCTCGAATTCAGATCCAGCACATCGCCCCTGAGCGTATACCGGGTTAACATATTTTCTGATTTAACCGGATCGGAATAATACAGGTAGATCCAGTGGTTGGTTGCAAAATTCGGGTCCTTGTTCAATCCCAGCAGGCCATCTTCAGCTTCTGATGTTTTACCTTCTTTGTCCTTGTACTTTGTGCTGACGGCAATCGTGGCGATCGTCTTCAGCTGTTTGGTTTTGAGGTTGTAGAGTTTTACCGCGCCGTGCCTTTCGATAAATAAAATGCGGCCGTCATTCAAAACACTCAACTCCATGGGTTCGTTCAGCTTCTCCGCCAGGATCACTTTTGAGAAACGATTCTCTTCCGGTTTTGCTTTTCCATAATCCAGGGGTGCCGGCGTTTCACCTCCTGCTGCATACAGTAACCCTGCCCAGAGATGATTGAGGAAGAGTGGTTCCGAAAAAGTTTCATTGGTATGGCCCATATTCGTATAAAAAGAACGGCCGCCATCAAAATCATGGTACCAGCTCATCGGATGGTCATCGCCATTCTTTCCGCCCTGATAACTTTTTTCGTCGATCCTGATCAGCACGTGAATCGTCGGATCGATTTGCTTGAAACTATAAAATTCATCAGTGCGTGAAAAACTATCCGGCATGTTCCTGGTAGCAAAGCTGTTTTTATCCACGACATAATAAGTCCCCTTCTGAATATTATTCGGATTCGGGTGATCCAGGAACCAGGCGCCC
>DATCAO010000514.1:0-3050 GCA_036512575.1 Puia sp. | reverse complement strand
TTAAAGACAATTGCCACATTTTCAATCTTATATGATGCCATATCCTTATTCAACAATTCAACATGGGATTTGGGTGTATGGTTATGACGTATAACATTTATAACCAGGTTGGCAAACGAGGCAATAACGAGTCCGTCTGTTAAAACTTTCAGAGGCGCAGTATCCATGACGATAACGTCAAATTTCGTATCCAGATAATTCAATAAAATTTCCAGTTTACCGTTTACCAGCAGCTCAGAAGGTTCTTCCACCAGGTGACCAGCAGGCAGGAGATAGACATTCGCATGTTTTGTAGTGGGAAAAATAATATCATCTTCCGAAACGTTCCCCAGCAGATAATCCGTAATCCCACTAGATCTTGGAACCTCAAAAACCTCGCGCAATTTGGGCTGATGTAAATCCAGTTCCAGTAAAGCCACTTTTTTACCACTCCGGGCTATGCTCATGGACAAATTAGTGGAAACAAAACTTTTGCCGTCACCTTTAATACAGGAAGTAACCAGTATTCTTTTAAAATTACCGGGCGGATTTCCCAGGTGTTTCAAGGCGGTTCTAATCAATCTGAACTGTTCGGCAATAAAACTCCGTACGGCATTTTCAGTGACGATTTTGCTCTTCAGATCTTCCTGAATAAGTTCACCAATGATCGGGAAACTGGTTAACTTTTCAATATCAGTACGATATAAAATTTTACTGTTAAAGATGTCTTTGATGGAAATTAGAGATATACACAATGCGAAAGGCACCACCAATGCTAAAATAACCAGGAACATTTTTTTGGGACTTACCGGTGTGCCCGAGGTTGTCGGATTACTTACTATGAAACAATCCGGAAGGATAGAAGTGATGGAATAGGCTGTCTCCTCTTTCTTTTGCAGTAGAAATGAATAAATATCATTTTTGATATTTTGCTGCCGGCTGACTTCCACCAACTGCCTTTCTTTTTGAGGTACGGTGTTGAGCATGGAAGCGTACTTATCCTTATTCTCCGACAGCGAGGCCTTTTGGGCTTGTATATTGTTTCTCTGACTTCGGATATTTTCAAGAATACTGGGTTTTGTTTTATCGATCTCCTCACGAAGAGATAACATGATCGGGTTGTTTTCTGCAGTCGTCCTTTTTAATTTTTCATATTGAGTCTCTGATGCCGACAGTGAACTCAGTAGCTGGGAGAGGGTAGGATCATTGATGTTAAAAGTGGAAGGAACAATATTACCGCCCGATTTTGATTTTACATATTGTTCCACTTCATCCAGAGCGGACAATTGCAGATTCAGACTGCTCAGCTGTTTATCATTATTATTGATGCTCTCCAGATATTGTTTGCTTTGCTCGCTCATATTGACGACGCCGGTTGCATCACGATATTTTTGAATACTGCCTTCCACCGAATCCAATTCCTGGGCTGCATTTTTTAAACGCTCCTCTATAAATCTTAAGGTTTTAAAGGCGATGCTGCTTTTTCGTTCGGCGGAGGCTTCATTATAAGCTGTTATAATTTCGGAAATAATGGTCTCCCCACGGATGGATACCGGATCTTTTATAGATAAGTTTATAATGGAAGACTGTTTGCTTGCAGAGGAAACCATAAGGCTGCCAAGCACACCGTTCGTTGCATGGTCAAGTGTGATCAGGTCGAAGTAGAATTTCGCAGGTTCCACAGATTTCCTGAACCCCGGTATAAAGTGCGGATTTTTTATAAATCTAAGGGTGCCCCATGGAGAACTTACCCATTCGTTCAACGGATATTTAGTCTCATTTATATATACGGTACTATCGGTTTTAGAAAACCGGAAATATATTTTCCTGCTTTCTTCGATATCTGTCGGATCAGGAACCTGGACGATGACCGGACTTGTCACATACGCAGATGTTGTACCCATGCCTCTCCAGCCTTTTTCCTCATAAACAGGAGAATATAAATTCAGCTTTTTTACAACCGAAATAATCAGGGAATTGGAATGAAAGATTTCAAGCTCGTTTTCAACAATTTTTTTATTGCCAAATACATTGAGGACTTCTTCCATTTTTGAGTCTTCCTGGCCTTTTTTCTCGTCTTTAATCAATACACTGGCGGTAGTCTCATAAATGGGCACTGTAAATTTTAAATAAAAATAAAGACAGGCGATGCTTATGATCAAGGAAAGCAGAAACAGTGGCCAGTAAGGGAGAAACTTAGTCAGGATCTGTTGAAAACCATTATTCTCTTTTTCCAGAATAAAGTGGTTTGATTTTTCCATAATTAGGTAAGGTTTATAACAATGTAACCGCTGGCAAAACTAATTAAATTTAATCTGACTAATGGCAACTATTAAGAAAGAAAGTATAGCAAAAAATATCGGAATCGTTTGTGAATTCTTTTCTTTGGCAAGCCTTCCACCATTGGATGATATGATCAGTACATCGTTTGATTTCAAATAATAAAAAGGAGAACTCAATATGCTTTGATTCGTTAAATCCAGGTGTTTGATTATTTTTTCTCCCTTGTCATTTTCGCGGATCAGCAAAATGTCATTTTTTTCCCCATAGATGGTGATGTCTCCTGCAAAACTCAGTGCTTCCATAATACTGAGTTTCTCGGTCGGCGTCGTATATACACCAGGTTTTCCCACTTCCCCGAGCACACTCACTTTAAAATTCAGATACCTGATTGTGACGATTGGATCAATTAATAGCTTTTTTTCAAGGATTTTATCCGTCAACATCGTAGTGAGGTGATATTTAGTCATACCCACTACATGGAGCTGGCCGAGTATGGGAAATGAAATATCTCCGTTGATGTTTACCAGGTAGCCAATTGTCAGGGTATTCATAGACGTGGCTGCAGCATTTGTGACGTTGCTCGATTCATTTGGCGCATTAAAAATGGCGGAGGCTTCGGGGTTTGAACTGGTAATAATAATGCTCAATATGTCATTGATCTGAATAGTTGGCTCAGGAACAGGCATTTTGTTGGCAATCGTCTCGTCCTGAATTTGTGGAAAATAGTTAACGTTTTTTGTGGTCGCACAGGAGGAAACAAGGGCAAGGAATAACCAACCGGCCAGATA
>DATCAO010000513.1:0-3674 GCA_036512575.1 Puia sp. | reverse complement strand
GGCTGGGTGGGATACCAGATCATGGACCATGACAGGGATCTGGGGCCCATTCTGGAAGTGATCGAGCAACCCCACCAGGTCTTATGCCGGCTGGAAATAGAGTCCAAAGAAGTGCTGATTCCGATCAATGAACAGACCCTCAACAGAGTAGATCATAAAAACCGGGCTGTTTTCCTCACACTTCCCGACGGGTTGCTGGAAGTATACCTGGGGTAATTTGTCAAGTGTGGAAGTCTGGAAGTATGAAAGTGTGGAAATAAACCCCAATGTTACCCTGATGGTTCCTCATTGCTACCTCGATGGGTCCTCATTGCTTCCTCGGATTCCGAGGACCCAAAGAGGACCCAAAGAGGACCCAAAGAGGAGAACCCTGGGAGAAACTGGTGTCCATCGCAGGTTTTTCGGGTTCCGTCACTATCCCACAGAAACTGGTCCGAATGCTGTCTATTGTACTTGATGATTCAACGGATGACTGGCAACTGTTAACTCCTAACCTGCTCATTGTCAACCGTCAATTGTCATCCGTTTGTCGTTTACCAAATTAACAGCCTTTTTATAATAACCGAACCCTCACGGCGTTCGACTAATATGCAAGTCAAAACCTTCATCAAATACCTTCCCAAAACGGTCATTTTTCTATTGTTTTCCATCAATGGTCAGGCCCAGCCCATTTCCGGAGTCTGGAAGGGAAAAATGGGTTCTTCCCAGGTGGAATTAAAACTCGTACGCAAAGGCGACAGCCTGATCGGGACCTCATATTATTACGATTCCAAATCAAACTACCGCCGCTATTCTGTGAAAGGATATTTTGACGGGCAGACCAACGACGTCATCTGGTGGGACGACCAGCTGATTGAAGACAACAGTGCCCGCCATCTCAGTGGAAACGGCACCGGCGCCCTGCTGGCTGTGGCAGATTTCAACTGCCCGGGTGAAGGCATTATGAAGCTGGATGGAAAGTCTTCCCGCAAAGACGATGACCGGAAAGATAAAAAAGAACTGCACCTTGTTAAAACAGCTACATACCCTCTTTTTCCTGACGAATGGGATTTCCTGATCGCCAATTATGCATATTCAGTTATACATCCCGAATTGGTGGACAGCATCGAGCAACTGGCATTGAATACCCAGCCACTGCCAGTAGACGAAGGGCAAACCAGTCAGCCGTTAAATGCCATTGTGGGCAAACCGGTTCCTGCTGAGTCTTTAATAACTCCCCAGGGAAAAACAGGAATCACAGAACCTTCGGCTGACCAGCCTGCCACCCGGAAACCAATCGAAACATCTTTGGAAACACATTCGGCAAATAGCCCGCAATCGATAAAGCCTCCGCCAGTTCAGATTGCAAAAGAAACAAATGAAGAACGATTCACCAGCCGTAAAAAGATTTTACAAAATGTGATTCCGGTAAAAGGAGATTCTATTGAACTCCGGTTTTATGATAACGCCGAGATTGATGGTGATTCCATCGCTGTATTTTTAAACGGGCGGTTATTGCAGGAACATATCCTGCTGGCAGAGCAAGCTTATATCATGAAGATTGCAGTGGCAGATCTCCAGCCTGATAATGAACTCGTGATGGTTGCCGAAAACCTGGGCACCATTCCACCCAATACTTCCCTGATGGTTGCTATTGTGGACGACAAACATTATGAAGCGCATCTGCAGAGTACAGAAGGCAGCAGCGCCCTGGTGAGGCTGGTAAAACCCTGATCAGATCCAGCGCCTGACCCTTTTTTTGTAATCGGAATAACTGTCTCCAAAAGCCCTGGATAAATATCTCTCTTCCGGACTGATTACAAAAAAATAAATCATTCCGACGAGAACGGGGATGAGAATAAGCGTCCACCAGTTTCCAAAAATGAATGCCAGGCCGAGGTATTGTAACAGTAGTCCCAGGTACATGGGGTTTCGGCTGATGGAATAAATACCATGGGTCTGCAGCGAAGAAGCCGGCATTATGGGAACGATCGAAGTTTTGGATCTAAAAAACTGTCTTACCGCGGGAACAGCAAACGAGAACCCGATGATGAGTATGACCAGTCCAATGATATTCGCCAACCGGCTATGAAAGAAAAAAGCCCCTCTTATGGTGAAATACCCTTGGAGAATAAACGAAAGAAGAAAGAATAACACATAAAAAAGTGGAGGTGGAATAAATACTCCCGGACTGTCTGGTCTGCTTTTCATTTCCTGAAGTTCTGAAAAATAGACCGACGAATCAAAAACTTATACCACCAGGTTGATCATCTTATTTTTTACATAGATCACTTTTTTCGGCGTCTTGCCATCCAGCCATTTGCGCACCGACTCATCTGAAAAAACCATTTCTTCCACCTGCTGCTGGCTGGCGTCCAGGCTGATCAGTATCTCCGCCCTGGTCTTGCCATTAATGGCCACTGGGTACATTTTGGCTGATTCAGTGAGAAATTGTTCATCATATTTGGGATAGGCAGCATCCAGGATACTTGATGCATTTCCCAGTTCATGCCAAAGTTCTTCGCTAATATGCGGCGCATATGGCGTAAGGATGATCAGCAGTTTTTCCAGTATTTCCTTTTTATGTGATTTTAATTCTCCGAGTTCGTTAACGGTAATCATCAGGGCACTCACTGCGGTATTGAAGGAAAACCGGTCTGTATCTTCATCCAGTTTCTTAATGGCCTTGTGTAATACCCTCCATTCTGCTTCCGTGGCCGGATCTGTTGTCCAGACCTTACCTTTTATTTCATCAAAAAACAAACGCCAGAGTTTGCGGAGAAACCGGTGAACGCCTTCAATACCCTTTGTATCCCAGGGTTTGCTTTGTTCCACGGGCCCGAGAAACATCTCATACATTCTGAACGTATCAGCGCCATACTTCTCAACCAGTTCATTGGGATTGACGGTATTGAATTTCGACTTCGACATTTTTTCAACCTCCGCGTGGCAGATATATTTTCCATTCTCCAGGATAAAATGGGCCTGCGCATATTCGGGGCGCCAGGATCTGAATGCCTGGATGTCCAGTTCTGTTCCGTTCACCAGGTTCACGTCCACATGCAGGCTGGAAACCGAAATGATTTCCACATCTGCTGCACCTTTACCCCATTGCTCCAGCAATACAGGCTTCAATGAATCATTCAACTCTGCCAAAGATCTATTTTTCAGGGCTGCCGACAGGAAAACAGGTTTTTGTTTGGCAAGTGCTTCCATGTCGTCATCTCCGCTGATTTCTATCCTGTAGGCAAAACGACTGCTGCCCTGAATCATGCCCTGATTCACGAGTCGCTTATACGGTTCATCAAAACCGATATAACCCCGGTCGAACAGGAATTTGGTCCACATCCTGCTATACAACAGATGACCTACGGCGTGTTCGGTGCCACCGATATACAGATCAACCTGCCCCCAATAGTCCGAGGCACTGCGACTGCAAAAAACTTCGGAATTGTGCGGATCCATGTAGCGCAGAAAATACCAGCTGCTGCCGGCATATCCGGGCATAGTGTTGGTCTCGAGATGCCTGGCGGTCCAGTCGGGCAGATTGGCAAGAGGTCCCTCACCATCAGGCCCTGCCTTATAAGAATCCACTTCAGGTAATTCGAGTGGAAGGTCTTTTTCGTCCAGCGAATAAGCGATACCATTTTCCCAGACAATGGGAAAAGGTTCGCCCCAATAACGCTGACGGCTAA
>DATCAO010000512.1:0-7497 GCA_036512575.1 Puia sp. | reverse complement strand
AACTGCTCCTCTGTGCAAGAAATCTGCAGCGGCTCGCCAGGATGGCCGGGGAACTGGAGAAAGAAGGAATTGACCTGCGCTATTCCATCAATTTGCAGGATCTCGTTCCTGATGCGGACATCATCATTGCTGCTGCCAGTTCATCGGGTATAACGCTTGACCATTCCAAAAAAAATGTATTGGTCTGCGATGCCGGATATCCGAAAAACCTGGAACAGCATATCGTTAACAATAAGGATATCCGTTTATTTCACGGAGGCATGGGGCAAGTCAGCTGCGGCTATGATTTTAACCCGGATTATTCAGACAGCATGTATTATTATGATGCTCCCCATATCATGCACGGCTGCATACTGGAAGCCATGGTGCTGGCTTTTGAAAATAAATTTGAAAACTATTCCTCCGCAAAGGGAAATATTACACCAGAAAAGATCGAAGAGATCTATACCTTAAGTCTTAAACACGGTATTGTGTTAGCGCCATTTTACAATACAAAAGGATTGTGGTAAACCAAAATCTCCACAGGTAAAAAAACGCATATGGAAGAAGGGAAGAACCAGGTGCCTTTGTTCAAATTGGTTTTCACGCAAAACTGGGAAGACCCCGAATCGGACCAGGCCGCATTGAATATCAAAAGCGGGGATACGGTATTTGCCATCACCTCGGGGGCCTGCAATGTGCTGGGCTTTCTGTTGCATGATCCCGAAATCATTTATAGTGTTGACATCAACCCGGCACAATCCTTCGTGCTGGAATTGAAAATCGCGGCCATCAGGGCACTGAATTTCGAGGAGTTTATAGGCTTTTCCGGAATTAGGGAATGCCAGAACCGAAGCGCACTCTTCGATAAAATCAAACCCCTGATGAGCCCTGAAGCACAGGCCTTCTGGGCCGGCCAGGTTAAAATATTACAGGAAGGATTTTTCATGAATGGAAGATACGAGCGGTTTATCCGGATCGCCGGTACATTCATGACCGCCTTACAGGGCAGGAACAAGGTGCGGAAACTGTTCGCTGAAAAATCCAGGTCCGAACAGGAATTGTTTTACGACCAGGTCTGGGAAACCAAACGCTTTCACTATTTATTTAAAATCATTTTCAATAAAAGAATGCTTGCCAAACGCGGACTGGTAGCGGATTATTTTCATTTTGACGACGGCAGCAAATCCTTTGCTGAAAGTTTTTACAATCGATCCAGGAAGGCATTCCGGGATATCCCGATCAAAGGCAATTATTTTTTGTCATTATACCTTTCGGGAAAATACAAAAACGAAAACGAACTGCCTGACTACCTGAAAAAAGAAAATTATGAACTGATCAAATCCAGGGTAGGCCGGATTCGATGGAGCACGGCTGAGGCCCAGACCTGGCTGGATTCCATGCCCGACGAAAGCATCAACTGTTTTGCCCTGTCCAATATCTGCGAACTGATGAGTGAAAAAGATACCCACCGCCTTTTTTCTTCCGTATCCAGGACCGGCCGGAAAGGAGCCCGTATCATTTTCCGGAACCTGATGATACCCCGGGAAGTGCCGGATGATTTGAAAAGCAAAATCATAAAAGATGAAATACTGAGTAAGAGAATTCAATTCGAAGACCGTTCTTTTGTATATGGGAAAGTGGCCGCCTATCAAATTAAAAAATAACAAGGCATCACCATGCATACAAAACATTATAAAATACCCGGCAGGATCAATGGCATCATAACGGTGATATGCAGTGTTTTATATTTTTTCCTGCTCTGGGAGGCATCCCACGTACATCATTACGGATGGGTTCTGCTTTGCGGTTTCTTTTTTGCCGTGAACATGGTCCCCGTGTATTCGCTGATTCATGAAGCGGAACATGGCATCATTCATCCTAACGAAACAGTAAATAATATTATGGGCAGGTGGCTCTCTACCCTGTTCATCGCCCCATATACTTTTTTCAAACACTGTCATTTAAAGCACCACAAAAAAAACCGCACCGATGAGGAGATGTGGGATCTGTACTATGAGCACCAGGAAAAATCTAAGAAATATGGCACGCTGTATGGGATGATGATCGGGCTCGGATATTTCTCCATGTGGCTGGCCGTATTGTTATATGCTCTTGCTCCCCGCCTGATCTATACGAACTTTTTCTATTCACAAACAGAAATCGGCGGCTTTTTAAAAGGGAGTGACCGGAAGGATAAGGTTTACCATTCGCGATGGGAAAGTATTTTCGTGATCCTTTTCCAGGTTTTGATTTTTTATGCACTGGATCTGCAATGGACGGCATGGTTAACCCTGTTTGTCATGCATGGTTTTTTGTGGTCATCGCAGAATTATGTGAATCATGCGTTCAGTCCGCGGGATATCATCAATGGCGCGCATAACCTAAAAATGCCTGCCGGACTGAAATGGTTATACCTGAATTTTAATTTGCATCTCGCACATCACCAGAACCCGAAAATTCCCTGGATACAACTGCCTGATTATGTTTCAGAAGGCAGCGGCCGCATTACTTTCTTAAGGAATTACCTGCGTTTATGGAAGGGCCCCCGGTTAACCCATGAACCTTCTCCGCTTGTCAGCAACGCAACCTCTACGTTTGAAAATGACGTATTCAATGAGTCTGCAGCGTCATGAGATTCGGAATGGGATCTCCCTGATCTAATGCAAATTTACTAACTTCACAGGCCATCTTTGTACATGCACTACTCTATAAAAACTTTGAAGCTTGTAGAGGGGGCAGCCGGATTACTGCTCATTGCGTTTCTGCTCACGAACTGCAAAAAAGAATATAGTTATGAAGGGGGCACGGTGCAGCAGGTTCCCGATGGCGGTTACACCATCATCGGCGCACCGAATGCTTGCAGTAATGTGCAGGTTTCCGGTCTCTATCAAAAAAATAAAATACTAACGGGCTCCGATAGCGTTGTGGTTTATGCAAACGTGATCACTCCTGGAGATTATATGATCCAGACCGATACCCTGGATGGAATCAGTTTTTATGCTTCCGGTCATTTTAACCAGGCTGGAAATCAGGCGGTGACCCTAATGGGTTCAGGCACTCCCATCCTTCCAGGCGATCTCGAATTTAACCTGGTGGGCAATGGATCCGCCTGCACATTCCCACTCTCGGTTGAGAATCCCGGAGATTCGGCAACTTATGCGATCGCATCGGGCGTTGATCATTGTGTCGGCCAGATTTCCGGTGCTTATACTGCGGGGACTCCACTGAACGCGACCAACACCTATACGCTTACTGTGTATGTTTCAGTCGCCGGTCTTTTTTCCATTTCCACCCAGCCGGTTAACGGAATTGTATTCAGCTATACGGGCAGCTTTACCAGACTCGGTACGAATTTCGTTACCCTGACAGGACATGGCACGCCCATCAATGTCGGCAATTTTACACTGACGCCGGAAATTATCGGACCCGCTCCCCTGGGCGGAGAATCCTGTGCTTTTTTAATGGCAGTCAAATAAAGTGGAAATTTTTCCAATACTTTTGATGTTCATTCCTATTTAACAAAAAAGCACATGAGACCCCTAATAAAGACTTTACAGATAGCCTGGATGGCTTTAGCCCTGTCTGCCGGTTTACAGGCACAGAACAAACCGATAGCAAAAAAAACGACGGCGCCGGTACCGGTCATCGACCGGGAGATATTTTTAGGCAACCCGGAAATCGCAGGCGGACAACTCAGCCCGGACGGGAAGTTTATCTCGTTCCTGAAGCCCTATAAAGAAGTGCTGAACATATACGTGAAAAAAACAGGGGAGCCTTTTGAAAAGGCCAAACAGTTAACGGCGAATGAACGGCCGGTGGGAGGATATTTCTGGAGCTACGACGGCAAATATATTTTATACGTTAAGGACAAGGGCGGAGACGAGAATTTCAATATATATGCGGTGAATCCGGCAGACGAAGCCGTAAAAGCCACTGGGATTCCTGCGGCACGAAACCTGACGCCCAATGATAAAATCAGGGCCATCATATATGCAGTGAGTAAAAAGAATCCCGACATCATGATGATCGGGTTGAATGATCGCGATCCGAAATGGCACGATCTCTACCAGTTGAGTATATCTACAGGAAAGCTGGTCAAATTGCGGGAGAATAAAGACCGCATCAGCGGTTGGGTTTTTGACTGGACCGAAACGCCGAGACTGGCAGTACGAAATCCGGAAGATGGCAGTACAGAGATCCTGCATGTAGATGCACAGGGAAATTTTAAAAAGGTATATGAAGTCGGCCCGCTGGAGAATGCCGGAGTGAATGCATTCACTTCAGACGATAAGCAGGTTTATGTCAGCAGCAATAAAGGGACGAATTTCGTTCAACTGCTGCTTATGAATCCCGAAACAGGCGTGACCACCCTGGTTGAAAAAGATCCGCTGAATCGCGTGGATCTGGAAGATGCATCCTTCAGCGATGTAACGCACAAGCTGGAGTACACGAGCTATTACGACGATCGTCTGCGACTTTATTTTAAGGATAAAAATGTGGAAGCCGATTATAATATTCTGCATAAGAAATTTCCGGGAAGGCAAATCGCCTGGAGCAGCAGCACCAGGGACGAACAGAAAGTGCTGATTTCAACAACCAGCGATGTGTATGTAACGGAAGTTTATCTTTTCGACAGGACCACTAAGAAATTGCTCTTCCAGTATACGCCCAGACCCAAACTGAAAACCTTCGAACCTTATCTGAATCCCATGCAGTCGGTCCGCTACAAAAGCAGCGACGGCCTGGAGATCCAGGCTTACTTAACGGTTCCAAAACAAAACGATGGCAAACCTTTACCACTGCTGGTATTTCCGCATGGTGGTCCCTGGGCCCGGGATTACTGGGGCCTGAATGGTTATGTCCAGCTGATGGCCAATCGCGGTTTTATTGTACTGGCACCCAATTTCAGGGGAAGCACCGGCTTTGGAAAACAATTTCTAGATGCGGGCAATTTAGAATGGGGAAAGCTGATGCAGGATGATATTACCTGGGGTGTGAAGTACCTCATTTCAAAAGGTTTGGTGGATCCGAAAAGAGTAGCGATTATGGGTGGCAGTTATGGTGGTTATGCCGTACTGGCCGGACTCACTTTTACACCGGATGTTTATGCGGCGGGTGTTGACATCGTAGGGCCCAGCAATTTATTTACACTCATGGCCAGCATCCCTCCGTATTGGGAAGCAGGCAGAAAAATATTTGCCCTGAGGATGGGAGATCAAAGCACCGAAGAAGGAAAAAAGATTTTGCACGAAGCGAGTCCACTATTCAGCGTGGATAAAATTAAAGCACCGCTGCTGATAGTACAAGGCGCCAACGATCCCCGGGTAAACAAAGGAGAGAGTGACCAGATTGTGATTGCCTTGCGCGACAAAGGCGCGCAGGTAGATTATATTCTGGCAGACGATGAAGGGCATGGATTTGCAAAGCCCGTAAATAACCTGGGTATGGTAGCCGCTTCCGAAAAATTCCTGGCCAAATATTGCGGTACCCGTTACCAGGAATCTATGACCGACGATGTAGCCAAAAGACTGAAAGAAAATACTGTAGACATCAGCAAGGTAGTGTTGGTTAAAAAAAGTACAGTGCCTTTGTTGAAAGCCCAGCCTGCTCCTTCCGGAGATCTGGCAGCCGCTCGTTATACCTATACCGGAGAACTGCAGGTGCAGGGACAGAAGCTCCCCGTAACAATGAGCCGCACCGTTGCGTTAAGCAGTACCACCTGGAATATATCTGATAGTGTAACGGTTATGGGTCAGCAGTTCGATGCCATGTCCTCCTTTGTACAAGGTAGCCTGGCAGCTGTGAAACAGGTTTCTGTTCAGGGTCCTGTAAAAACAATCATCGACTACCACCCCGATTCTGTGACGGTGACTGTGGATATGAGTGGTAAAACGACCAGCAAGACCCTGCTGACCGACGGGCTCTGCTTTAATGACGGTGCTGGTGAGGATATGATTCTGGCACGCTTTCCATTGGCAGCAGGATATACCACAGCATTTTATGTGGCAGACGGACAAACACAGAAGTTGAAAAAAATGATTCTAACGGTTACGGGCAACGAAATGATCGGATCAGTAAATACCACGGTGGTGAAACTGGTAAACGATGAGAATGAAAAAGAAGTCACCACGTATTATATCGATCCGGCAAAAAAGATTGCACTGAAAACGGAACAGGTCATTCCAGCCATGATGAATGCGAAACTAACGATGCTGTTGCAATGAAACAGATGAGATGAAAATAAAAACCCGGGTAACGATTGCCCGCTGCCTGCTCGGATTTATTTACCTGGTGTTCGGGCTCGATTATTTTTTTCATTTCATTCCCTATCAACCCCTGCACACGGGAAAACCGGGAGCGCTTGTCGCCGGACTCAAAGGCACGGGTTATATCTATCCCATGATGAAATCCATCCAGATCCTGGGCGGACTGTCCTTACTCTTTAACCGGTATGCCCCATTCGCGGCAGTGGTTCTTTTCCCAACCAGCCTGAATGTATTTTTATTTCACACGATCCTGGTGCCTTCGGGATGGCTGATGGGCGTTTTCCTGCTTGTCCCCAATCTTTTTCTGGGATGGGCTTACCGAAAATATTATAGTGGTTTGTTTACAGCAAAACCCATATTATAACTTTGTGCTGGGAGTTTTTTAGTTATAATAAATTCCCGTTGCCAGTATTATATTATTCAATCCAATACTTTCACCTGGATGTTTTTGAAATGCACTTCACTGTTCGGATCGTGGCCCTGTAAAGCGAAAGTGCCGCTGGAAAGAAAATGGTTGGTCTGTCCGAGCGCGGGTTTGAAATCAGCAGGTTCTGTATAGTCCACCACCGTTTTGTCGTTGAGTTTTACCACAACATGTTTCCCCTCCACTTTAATATATTCTGTGAACCATTCCTTGTCTTTCACATATACTTCCTTAATATTCACAACGTCGTAGAGGCTGCCGGTACGTTTCCAATCCGTATGCGAATTATTCACCTGCACTTCGAATCCTTTTTCCGGCCAGCTTTTTTCCTGGTATTGGGTATGAAAATAAATACCCGAATTCGCGCCGGGCCAGGTCATGACTTCCACCTTCAGCTCAAAATTTGTAAAGACATGATTATGATAATCGCCGTCGTAAAACAAATGAGCTGTAGGGCCATGCACCACGATCTGGCCGTCATGTACTGAAAACGTTCCGGCGTTTTCGCCCACTTTCCATCCATTCAGCGAATGGCCATCAAACAAAGACACCCAAACCGGTGCAAGGGGTTTACTGCTCAGGAAAGCAAAGCATGCGACCAGCATAACCGATAACCAGATGGTTTTTTTCATGTATAAAAATTATTGATTCCTTTTAAAAATACGAAAAGCCATACAACCAATAAAGTTCGGTAAAAAGACTCCGGGGCCGGATTTTACATTTGCAGGTTTTACTATAATCTCCGGGAACCTCCTGTTTTCCCCAACATTCAATAATCATCTGTCTGAATATATGCGGGAACCGCGAAATCTACTTGAAATGGAC
>DATCAO010000511.1:0-5790 GCA_036512575.1 Puia sp. | reverse complement strand
ACCGTATCATGAATTTCACGGTCCGTGGCGCCGAGCGTTCTGGCGAAATCGATCTGTGTTGCCGTTACCTTTTTGCCTCCCTGTTGCACGCTGCCGGCAATGGCCAGCAGGGATTTCAGTTTGTCTGAAATGTCTGCCGATGTAAAATCGGTTTTCACCTGGTCTATGAATGGCGTATCGCACTGATAATAGTGCTGGGCCATCGCGCCGTGTACGTTCTCGCAAAAAAAACAATCATTGAGCGAAGACACATAAGCCCCGATCATTTCCCGGTCTCCCCGGCTGAGGGTATTGTTTTCGTCGTGTAATAAGATTTCTGCCAGTTCATTGAGTGCGGCGCCTGTTTCGGGCCGGTAAACCATCGGACCACGGATACCCGGAAGATCATTCTGCAAATCGATGTAAGCCATAGTGTACTTTTTCTTTGATAATTAATAATTAATAATTTATAGTTGGTATCCTTTTTCACTCATTCTCTTTCCCATGTCCAGGTAATCACTTTCTTCAGTCGGCGTGAGCACATTCAGCCCGTCTACGTAGCGGTTGAACATGGAGAAACTGGCTGCGATCAGCACGGTGTCATGAATGTCCGTGTCACCTGCACCTGCGTCGCGCGCTGATTTTATATCAGCGGCATGAACAGATATGCCACCCTGCTGAACCTTTCCTGCGAGTGCCAATAATGCTTTCATTTTTTTGGAGAGCAAAAGATCCTTGTGTTCATGTAACAGTTCATCAACAATCCGGTTATCGTCACCAAACAGGCAACGGGCTGCTGCTGCGTGGCTGTTTCTGCAGAATATGCATTCGTTCCGGTGGGAAACATAAGCGGCGATCAGTTCTCTCTCAGCGGAACTGAGGGGAGAAGGACCCCTTAGTAAAGCTTCGGCCAATTCGCAGAGCGGGCCGCCTGTTTCCGGACGGAACTGAAACAGACTCCTGATACCGGGAACGCCTTCTTTAACGGCTATATGTGCCATGTTCTGGTTTTAGTGAATATTTGGTTTGTTTATTGAACAGCGTGATCACAAATCCGATGAGAAATACAAAAGAGAAATAAAAAATGGCATTTCCGTAACCGCCGAGAACTTCCACCAGCGACCCGATAAAAAAAACGGCAACTCCTGTAATAATGCGCCCGAGGTTAAAACAAACACCCGTTGCTGTTGCGCTCAGGGAGGTTGGAAAAAGTTCGGGGATATACATGGAAAGTGCGCCCTGGCTCATACCGAAAAAAATAGTGATGAAGGCAATCTGAAAATAAGCAAATGGCGAAAGGGTGGTCGTGAGCCTGAATAAAATAAAGGACAGCACAAAACAGCATCCGAAACAAATCAGCAGTGTTTTTTTCAGGCCGATGGCATGCACTACCCAACCGGAAATAAATCCGCCCAGGAGTCCTCCGCCACCCATCAGCATCATGGCCAGTCCTCGTTCTTTTTGTCCGCTGGTTCCGGAAACCAGGTTTTGAATCCAATAAGGGAGCCAGGAAAAAGTTGCCCATAATCCGATCAGTGCGGCGCCAAATACCAGCGACCCCATGATGAGGTTGCGGCTGTTTGCCTTGCTGAATAAGATGTTGAGGTTTCGGATGACTTCTTTCTCTTTTTTCACCGCCTCAGTCCATTTCTCTGATTCATTAAAAAAAAACACAGCCAGTAATGAAAGGATAACCGGAATACCGCCCACAGCAAATGCGTAGCGCCACTGAGTTACATATCGAGCGAGCAGGCCGGCTGAAAAAATACCAACCGGTATAGAGATGGATAGAATGCCGAGTAATACTTCTCTTTGTTTTTTCTGGTATCCTTCGGAAACCAGCATAGTGGTTATCACGAGTACACCACCGATGCCGAAACCTGAAGCGAATCGGCAGGCCACCACGATAAACCAACTGGGCGCGAGTCCGGTAAGCACGGTAAAAATGCCATAACAAAGGGTTGCATAAATAAAGGATTGTTTCCGGCCCAGTGTGTCGCAGAAAATTCCCCAGACGATGCCCCCTGCCGTCCATCCGAAAATAAAAACCGCATTGATGGTGGCGCTGATATTATCTGAGTTTTGCCCTGCAGAATCATGCAGGAGATCCTTTATGGCATCAGGTAAATACACGGACATCAGGGTGGAAACAGTTCCTCCAAAAAGGCTGCTGAAAAAACAGATCAGGAATAAAGCCCGTTTGGATTTTCGCATGCCGCCTGGTTCTGACAAAGAGAATGCTGAAGATGCCTGCATGGTATTTTATTTAAACAGTTCCTCACCTTTTCGCGCCATTTCGTCCTTAGGCCGGTCGTATCCGATCGTCACCAGCCTGGAAGCAAGCTTCTGATAATAAGCCGGATCTTCAGGGCAATAGGTTCCCATCCCGTCAACATAACGGTTATACAAACAGAACAGAGCGGCGATCAAAACGGTATCGTGAATCTCACGGTCAGAAGCACCCGCTTTTTTTGCCCGGTCGATGTGTTCCTGCAAAACAGCTTTGCCGCTTTCCTGAACTTTAGAACCGATCAGCAGCAGGGCTTTCATCTTTTCAGATACCGGCGCGTGCTCCGGATCATGGTACACTTTATCGAGCAGTTCCTGGCTGCCACCCAATGCAATCACTGTAGCTGCATGTGCATTTGTACAGAAGCGGCATTTGTTTTTATAAGAGACGATGGTTGCTATTAATTCCCGCTCCATGGCCGTTAATGTATTTTCTCCGCGCAGCAGAACCTGCGTCAGTTCACGAATGGGAGCGGCTGTATCCGGTCGGTTTTCCAACAAACCGGTGATGCCTGGCAGGGGATTGTTCAGCTGGATGTAGGCCATATGCTTTACAGTTTATATTGTGTGGTGTTGGGATGAAATTGCTTCCATGAATGCCAGAATTCCTGATAAGAGGCCACAGTATCCAGCTGGAAATCCCTGAGCGATCCGCTGATGCAACGGCCGGTCGCGTTCCATATGGAATGGGTACCCGAATCAGTAAGCAGGTCAGCTGTTTTGTCCTGTATAAAAAACAGTGTGCGACCCTGCAGGTTCCTGTTATATACATGAAAACTAACCGTATCTTTTTCGAGCAGCAACAATACGGGAATCTGTCCGATTGTATCCTGGATGAAGTTTTCCTTCAGCAGGTCGTTCCAGTCATATGCTTTTTCCAGCCCTTTGCTTTTTATCCCGACGACCCATGATTTCATTTTCCATGAAGCAGAGTCCCTTTTTTCCAGGTGGCTTTTTACCGTTCCCTTATCATAATCCGCGAGATCATCATAGTCTTTTTGAAAACTGGTGTCTGCCTGCATGATGGTGGAATTCGGATGATCGCGTAACCAGGAAACCAGGGAAGCCTGGTGTGAAGGAATTTCAACCAGGTGGCTGCCCTTTAGCGGACCGGCGATTGCGAGGCCCGTGGCCTGCTGCCACCAGCTCTTCGTGGTTTCGTCTTCAAACATGGCATTGAAATGATCCATGCCGACCAGTCGGAATGTTTCCGGTTTCCCGTTAACCAGGGGACTGTACACCCGGCCCGTACGGCAAACCGTGCAATAGGTAACCATAACCGGTGTGTGGCCTACGGTGTCCCTGATCTGGTGATGATAACCAATCAGCTGAATGGGATAGGCCCTGGCTTCTCCGTTGAGTTCGATACCAATCACGAGTTTATTGCTGTCGATGGTATTGCTTGTAATACCTGAAAAGTTTTTTACCGTTGGCTGATAAAACATCTTATCTGCTTCGAACCGGAAGTTGAAAAAGAAATAAATAATACCATATAATATCACGAAAACCGAGAGCAGGACTGTCGGCAATATTTTCTTCGCGGTAATTATCCGGAATACGGTACCGGCAATCAGGATAAGCCCCGCAATGCGAAGCAGCCATTTATATTTTTCAATAAAAAATGCCCAGTTGATGCTGTCGGACTGTTGGCTGCCGGGGAAAGGCATGATAAAATAAACGCGCAATATTTCTGTAAGTAATAACAGAAGTATGCCGATTATTAAAAATAATCGAGACATGGATGGTATTTTATGAAATGAAAGGGACTGGTAAAACCTGATCAGGACCCGATTTGCGGGGGTTTACCGGGGGCAGCGATTTGCGGGTCTGAAAGACCCACCTGGTGATGCCTATAAAAAACAACAGATTCATTTTCAAATTTTCCAATTTCAACATTGGCCAATTGTTTTATATAATCGCCGCTGCTAAAGTTCTTCTGTGTTCCGGAACGTGGGGAATTTTTACTGCTGCCTGTCAGGCCGCTGGCCGCATTTCCAAATTCGGTCCCGGCTTTTTTCAAAACCATTTTACGGGTATCCGGCAAACATAACAAAACCAGGATCCCATCTGTAATCCTGCGCTTGACCAGTTTATAAGTATTACCCCGGAAATTGATTTCCCCGTTTATGCGTTCAAATCCCGATTGTTCAATCTGGTAGGGATTATTCAGCGGAATGCTTAGGGAGATGAGTTCGGATTCATCATATTGATCCTTATCCAGGCGGGATTCCATGGCAGCATCTGCTTTCCGTTCGGCATAGTAAAACCAGGCGCGGTATCCCGCCATGTTGAACAGGAGGATCAGGAGGAGAATTATGGATGTGTATTTTCTCAAAGCAAGTTAGTGGGGTAAATATAGGAATTATTCGAATAAAACCAGACCGGCGAAAATTTAAAGCCCTTCTGTTTGAACCTCCGGATTTTGGAGACCGGGGAAGCATAATAATTTACTAACTTGACATACTAACTTATTGCCATGAAAATCAACCCAGCCGCCGGTAAACTGCCGGACCCTTCCACACTGGTCAATATTCCAAAACTGATTACCGCTTATTATGCGCAACAACCGGATGCTGCGGTTCCTGCTCAAAAAGTGGCCTTTGGTACTTCGGGGCACAGGGGATCATCATTTTCCAATTCATTCAACGAATGGCATATCCTGGCGATCACCCAGGCGATCTGTATGTACCGGAAGTTGAATGCTATTGAGGGACCTCTTTTCCTGGGCATTGATACGCACGCACTATCGGAACCCGCGTCGGTAACGGCTCTTGAAGTACTTGCCGGAAATGAAGTGGAAGTGATGATCGCGGAGAACAATGAATATACACCCACTCCGGCCGTTTCGCATGCCATACTCAATTACAATAAAGGACGGAAATCCGGTTTAGCCGACGGCATCGTCATAACCCCTTCCCACAATCCTCCGGACGACGGTGGTTTTAAATATAATGCAACGCATGGCGGACCTGCTGGCACGGACATCACGTCCTGGGTTGAAAAAAAAGCCAATGAATTCCTGGAAAATAAACTCAAGGGTGTTATCAGGATGCCCTACGAAAAAGCATTGCGTGTAACAACCACGCATCGCTTCGATTATATCAGAAATTATGTGGATGACCTGAAAAATGTGCTCAACATGGACATCATCCGCGATTCAAAAATATGCATCGGCATCGATCCCCTGGGCGGAGCCGGTGTTCATTACTGGGGCCCGATTGCTGAACGCTACAACCTGAACCTGCATATCGTAAACAAATATGTCGATCCGACTTTTCGGTTTATGACGGTGGACTGGGATGGGAAAATCCGCATGGATCCTTCATCGTCTTATGCGATGCAGAGTCTGATTGCGATGAAGGATCGCAATTTTAATATCTCTGCTGGCTGTGATACGGATCATGACCGTCATGGTATTGTAACCAAGAGTGTGGGGCTGGTTCCACCCAACCATTACCTGGCTACCTGTATTTTTTATTTGCTGCAAAACCGACCAGCCTGGAAAAAAGACATTGCTGTCGG
>DATCAO010000510.1:0-3542 GCA_036512575.1 Puia sp. | reverse complement strand
CACCAGGGACTGGTACGAATGGAACCAGAAAATCAAAAAAAATACGGAGCAGCTGGGGTCCATTTTTGATGCCCAGCCATCAGAAACAGGTGGTAATATTCATTGTGTAACAGACCCGGGCGAGAGCGTGATCGGATTTATCGGGTGTACTACGGAAACGGAATGGAGGATATTTATAGACCGTTCTGAGATCCCTCCCGGACCCATTTCTAACGGCTACGAATTCTGCCAGCCGGATACGGTGGGGCTTTCTCAGGAGGATATTGATCTCCATTTCAAGGGCGGAATCCTTATTCCTATAACCTATGCGATAGTAAAGAATGCCATGGTTGGGATTCAAAGTTCAACAATAGACTGTGTAGACTGTCGTGTAAAAGGTGGAACGAACGTAAAACCCTCTTTTTGGAGATAGTATATCGGAATTTCCAAAAACGGCGGGAAGCTGTTGATGGCTGGAAGCAGGAATAAATTTACATTTTAACTTAGACAGATGAAAATAAGAAGATTGATCATATTACTGATGCTGTTGGGAGGCTGTAAAGAAAAATATGTTGTGCAGGTTAACTCGCCAGTCAACGGATACTTGGTTGTTGAAGGATTTATTAATATCAGTGGTAACACAGACATTATGCTGACCAGGTCTTCAGGAATTGATACGCCACGCTACATTCCGGAACCCGGAGCCGAAGTGGACATTCAGATGCAGAATGGTGCCAGCTATACACTTGCGGAAGACTTTAGTGGTCATTATTCAGTAGATGGCCTAAGTCTTGATCCCAGCCAGCAATACAGATTGCATATCCAAACGGCTAATGGAAAAGAATATGTTTCCGATTATATTGTGGTTAAGATAACCCCTCCGATAGACTCAGTAAATTGGACAGCGACTTCGAATTCGGTTACCGGAAACCAGGTGAATATTTTTGTTACTACGCATGATGATCAAAGTCAGCCGGGATATTATCAGTGGCAGTATGAAGAAACGTGGAAATATCACGCTAATTACAATTCAGATATTGAATATCAAAACGGATCCCTGATCCTCAGGCCTCTCAGCGATGACATTTACACCTGCTGGAGGTCCGATTTGTCAACCACCATCAGTATAGCCAATACGGAAAAACTAAGCTCCAATGTCATTTATCAATATCCTCTTACACAGATCCCTTATAGTACGTCAGACAAACTGATCGACCGTTATAGCATCCTGGTTAAGCAATATGCACTCACCAGGGAATGGTATGAGTGGAATGAGAAAATCAAAAGAAATACAGAACAACTTGGATCCATTTTCGACGCACAACCATCGGAAACAGGTGGTAACATTCATTGTGTAACGGATCCAAATGAAACGGTGATTGGATTTATCGGTTGTACTACTGAAACAGAAAAAAGAATATTTATTGACCGCACTGAAATACCGCGAGGGACTATTTCCAATGGTGACGAATTTTGCCAGCCAGATACGGTAGGGCTTTCTCAGGAAGACATTGACCTCCATTTCCAGGGTGGGGGTGATATTCCAATCACATTTCTTTATAAAAATGGGTTTTTAGTCGGGATTGAAGGTTCCATAGCGGAATGTGTGGACTGTCGTCAGAAAGGCGGGACAACCGTACAGCCCCCTTTTTGGCAATAACATACCGTCATTTCGAAAACATGTAGCATGACGAAAAACAAAAATAAATGTCAATCAAGCAGATGTTCCGCATTCCTGCTCCACTTTTTGGTGGGGTACCTGTTGGTTATTCCGGCAGCGCGGGCACAAATTACTGCGGCTGAGAAGGAACCATTAAATGCATTTAATCAATACAGTTCCCAATATATCCAGGAAAAACTTTATGTACATACGGACAAAGAATCTTACGTGACGGGAGAGATTTGCTGGTTTCGGATCTATTGTGTAGATGCATCCTATAACAGACCCTCTTCAATCAGCAAAATAGGGTATGTAGAAATACTGGATAAAAACAACCGGCCTGTTTTGCAGCAAAAAGTTTCCCTTAAACCCGGTGAAGCCGATGGTTCTTTGGTTATTCCGGTTACGATCCCATCGGGAACATACACATTCCGGGCTTACACCAACTGGATGAAGAATTTCGGTCCAGAATATTTTTTTGAAAAGGCCGTGCGAATCATCAATCCAATCAATTTGCAGCCGGATTCGTCGATTACAAGAATAAGAGGCTACGATATTCAGTTTTTCCCGGAAGGCGGAAACCTGGTGCAAAATATTCAGAGCCGGCTGGCTTTCCGTATTACAGACGCATACGGTCGGGGACTTGACTGTGAAGGTATTCTGCTGAATGCATCCGGCGACACTGTTTTGAATTTTCATCCTAAACACCTGGGGTTGGGAAATTTTTTATTTACTCCGGCTGCGGGCCAGTCGTATAAAGCCCTGATCCGTTTTCCAAATGGTGAAGAAGTGACCAAAGCGCTACCCGTTGTTTATGGACAGGGGTATGTTATGAGTCTTTCGAAACGAAGTGATGGACAAATCATTGTCAATCTGCGGGTGTCACCGGGTCAGGATGAAGGAAGTATTTATCTCTTCATACATGGATCCCACTCAACGCTTCCGGTCCGGACCGAAACACTGGTGAATCAATCCGCTGAATTTTCAATCAGCCCCGGCGATTTGGAAGACGGGATTTCAAAATTCACAATTTTTAATAAAACTGGTCAGCCGGTTTGCGAACGGTTATACTTCAAATACCCCGAAAAAAAGTTAATGATATCGGCAACAACCAACCCGGAATATGGCACCAGGCAGAAAATAGATGTGGATCTGTCCGTGACCGATGGACCGGGAAAAACTGTCCATGCGGACTTGTCCATGGCCGTTTACCGTTTAGATTCCCTGCAGGATGTTGATGAAACCAATATCGAAAACTATTTGTATCTGACGTCTGAACTGGGCGTTTTTGAATCACCCGGTTTTTATTTCCAGGGTGATGGGAAGGAAGATAACATGGAAAATCTCTTGCTGACGCATGGCTGGAGGCGATTTAACTGGAAAAATATGATTCCGCTGAAACCATTATCGGTAGAATATTCACCGGAATACAACGGGCATATTATTCAGGGCATCCTGGTGAATACAAAAACCGGTGCGCCTACCCCGGGCGTTGATGCCTACATATCTGTTCCATCTTCAAGGGCACAATTTCGTCAGACGACCAGCGATGGAAAAGGTCGCGTAAAATTTGAAGCATATGATTTTTATGGTTCTCAGGAGCTGATCGTACAAACCAATCCCATTCAAGACAGCATGTACCATATTGAAATCGCAAATCCTTTCTTTTCCAGATACTCAGCCCATATTCCTCCGGATTTTCCTATTCCATCCAAAAATTCTCCTACGCTGATTGAACAACACATCCATGAACAGGTTCAGCGCATATATGATGGAGCGCGGCTTAGTCAGTTTGATATGCAGTATGTTGACACCAATCCCTTCTATATAGTACCGGATGAAAAGTACCTGCTGGACGATTATGTCCGCTTTCAGACCATGGAGGAAGTATTCAGGGAATATA
>DATCAO010000509.1:0-4862 GCA_036512575.1 Puia sp. | reverse complement strand
ATTACTCAGGTTATAATATTCTTTTGCCAGGCTGGTCGTCTTATCATCCAGGCTGGTCACCTGTTCCAGTTCCACGAGGAAAATTCTCTTGGTCAGGGAAAGCGTAAGGAAATAAGCGATGGCCAGGCTAAAACAAAGACCCACGATGAATAGAATGGAGAAAGCCGTGCCCGTTCCTGAGAAGGAATGGGTCATCAGACCCATGGTTGTTCTTGAGGCATTGGCATCGGTAGTCAGGCGGAACGGATTCGGATTGATCCCGTCTCTGCGTTTGCTATATAATAATTCCGGGCGGTCATCCTTTGGCTGTTTCGCAAAATACCAGGTTCGGTCGGCTGCGGCATCGGCAGGAGAGATCCAGTCCATGACGATGCTGTCGCTGGGAAAAAACCGGTCGTGTAGTTGAATGAATTCGTTTGTAGGATAATTGAGCGGTGCATATTGTGTTCCCTTGTTGTCGGCGAAAGTCTGTCCGTAAATCATATAGATGCCGTGCTCAAATTTCAGTTTCCCGATATTGAGTCTGTCCGTCGGATCTTTTGGATTTATTTTGAATTCCTTTATTTTTTTATTGATGGTCTCCGCCCGCTGATCGATATCTTTTGACATGGATAACTGGTCGGCATTCTGGTAAAGGCCGGTTTCCTGGCGGAAGAATAACCAGAAGATACCAGAAGCCGGTATGATGCTGATTAAGGTGACGCCCAGTAAAATAGCCCAGATATAAGTAACCGGAATTTTATACTTCGGATCCGTTTTTTCGATCTTGGGCGGAGGGGCAGTGTCTTCAAAATTCTCCGGAGTATTTTTTTTCATCTGCCGGTGTCCGGAACGATAGGTAGCTAAAGTAAAAAGGGAACTGCGGAGTCTATGCGTTTTCGCTGCAGCGGCCGATTTAAAACCTGCGATCCTTTTCTTATACCACAATTTGAGTTTGCTTTCCCCCTGAGATGGATTTTTATCCCACATCATGAAATACCTGAACCGGAATGTGGACAAGGCAATCATGATGATCCAAATCACTTGGGTGAGCAATACCGGAATAGCGAGAGCAAAAGAGAATTCAACAAATGAAGTGAAGCAGTTGATCAGGATGATGATGATCAGCAATGCACCCCGCAACACGATTGACGGCCGCGAATAATACCAGTTGATATCTGTTTTCCTTTCCTGTACATCATAATACCGCTCCCTGAGCTCGTAATAAAATATGGCGATATAAAAGGGAAACAGCAGGGAGATAAATAGCAGAGAGAATTCTGAACCGGTGGCCAGGGTTTCGATCAACAGCCACGCCAGCAGATAGACACCCGTTAACAGGAGCAACCAGCGGATGAGGTGGTTGTAATATTTTTGTTTTAAAGGATCGGCAGAAGGATGCAGCCACTCAAAATGTGGTGAACGGCTTTCGAGCATCCTGTATTTAATTTTGGACCAGCGATTGATCAGTGAGGAAAAAATGACCAGGCAGATCACCAGGCCCATCAATCCCGCAGATAGCGTGATCAGGTGCACTTCAAACCCGTCTGAACGAAAACGATTATAATATACCAGCAACTGATAGGGCATTCCGTCAACGGGTGTGGACAACAGGGCCATATCCCTGCCCCTGAGGACGGTGGATTTAAAATACCTCGTATTTCGATAGTGCGCCGACTGATGGATTCCTTCCGAATTTTCCATTTCGTGGAAGATATTGGAGAGCAGGGGCAGGCCGGGTTTTGAATCGTAGAGAATCTGACCGGCTTCATCGATGATGCTGAATCCATAACCGGGAGGCATCACCACTTTGTAGATGGAATGCATTTTAGAAGACAATCCAATCAGGAAGGGACTAATGTGTACACAGGAGTCTTTCATTTTGCCGTTTGCATCAGGGACTTCGAGGTTCACCTGATAAGGAGCAACGGTACTGAGCTTTGCTATAGTCACCACGTATTCTCCTTCCAGTTTGGATAAAGTCGGTTGAACGGCGAGTGGATCTTTTGTTCCGGGTATCGTAAGCGGCTGGCCTTTTATGAAATCTTTGAAATAAGACCGGTCGTTCACGTTAATCAGCGGCGATTTGGTGAGCGCCTGCTTGAACCCCCACCGCGCTGCCTGCCTGCCACTACTGTCGATCCAGAATACATTGTTGGGATAAGGATAAATGAACGGTTTAAATAGTTTGTCCAGGAAAGTTATTGTTGATCCGTCTTTGGGCGTTTCGCTTAATGCTTTTAAATATGTTGTATCCTGTTCACTGATCAGTTTTTTCAGCGTGTCATCAAAAAAACAGAGTTGCCGGCTGATGGTTCCCAGTTCTCTCTGGAAGTTGCCGGTAATTTTTTCGGAAAGGATGTGCAGGTTTTTTTCGTTTTGAACAGCCTGCACCTTATCCAGGAATAATTTGGTGAACAGAAAAAATCCAAAAAAGGCAGCGATGAAATAGGAACCGATGATCAGGCGAATATCCGTTTCCCGGATCCTTTCATTGGGCCCCAGCATATAGATTTTCAGTATGGGCAGGTGAATGACGAGCAGGAGCAGCAGCACCGCAAATACGGTAAAAAAACTGAAGGGTATTTTCTGGGTCGCATTCCGGTAATTGGATTCACTGATCAACCCGGCAAGAATCAGTTCCTGAGATCCCATAGAAAAAGGGTAGAGAAATATTTTATATGTATTTCCCTCGATCGTTACGTCCTGCAGGTCGTTCACGCTGACGGCACCTTTTTTTTTCAGCAAACTGTCCGTGTTCACCGTAAAACTCATATTCAGGTCGCCGGACTGAAAGATAATCTCCCCTTTGTCCGTTCCGTCTCCATCGTCGTCCTGATTATTAATCAGCAGGTAACCATCAAAAATGTCCTTGTAAGTAGAAACCAGGTCGGTCATCAGGGAGTCTGAATTCCTCGAAAGCGAATAGGTTGGTATTTTTTTACAGGAATCCGGATTCACGGGGAAACGCAGCTGCCAGGTGTCCAGGGAGTCGTCCCTAACAAAATGACTTGAACAGATATTATCGCTATCGTTAAATTTTGGATTCGCCGGCTTGATATAAAATCCGGCCAGGGAACTGATATCCGGCTGGGGCTGGTGGATAATATTGCGGAGGGCGTCGTGAAGTGCTTTGGTTTTATTTAACAGCGCGTACTGGATTTGATTCAACTCCAAAAAAGCGGTACGGTTGTATTCACTTTTTTGTTCAGGAACATACTTCAGGTAATAAAAACTGAGTACCCCCGCCAGGAGGGTAAAAATAATAATCGAACTGGCGTATTCCCGAATCCTTTTAGTCATCACAGTCCTGTTTGGAAAAAAGAAAAACTTTAGACTCACTGGATTAGTCGAAATAAAACGGATCAGGGAAACGCGTTGTTTCCTTTTGTTGTTTTTTTTCGATAAAGAATAGGTACGGGCATCAGAATCGTGGATCGTATATCGTGTATCGTTTATAGATCCTCGATACCCAATCCTCGATAAACGAACTTTACGGGGGCGGAAAAAACAAGAGCTACAGGAGCCTTCACCCGGGTGTTTCCTAAAGTTAGGTTGATTTTTACAAGTTCATGGATTCTGCAGACCCCCATAAAATATTTCATGAGTTGTTGGCCCAACCCAAACAGCATCTAAGTATTTATACTTACGTAAAAATCCCATGATGGAATGATTCTTATATGATTTCGACTGAGTCAACTGCCGGATCAAACACCGGGGAACCTGCGTCTTTCATAATTTTGCATAGTGCCCGACCGGTTTTAATTCTTAAAAAACCTGAACCATGGATTATCCAAACCGAATTATAAAAAAAGGAGAAACAGATGCCGGTGTGATGGACGCTGTGCAGAATCAGTTGAATGCGGTGAATTGCGGACCGGTTCCCATAACCGATATCTTTGACGACGTTACCGTGAGTGCGGTTAAATTATTCCAGACCCGGCACACCGATATTTCCGGCACACCGCTGAAAGCAGACGGACAGATCGGGCCGATAACCTGGTCGATATTATTTAATACAAATAATGTTCCGGCCAACAACGACGCTCCTTCTCCTTTGCTGAGCACAACCCTTCAGGTGGCTGCTTCACAACTCGGCGTGGTGGAAGTTCCGACCAACAGCAACCGCGGACCCATGGTGGATCAGTATTTGGAATCAGTCGGTCTGAATCCTGAAGGAAATCATTACAGCTGGTGCGCTGCTTTTGTATACTGGTGTTTCCAGCAGGCCGAAAATCAACTGGGCGTCAGCAACCCCCTAGTCAAAACCGCAGGTTGTCTTGAACATTGGAACCAGGCCACCTGCCGGAAAATCACGAAACAAAATGCATTACAGGATCCATCCTTAATCAGGCCGGGAGCCATCTTCATTATCGATCACGGCAACGGCTCTGGACATACGGGCCTGGTGGAAAGTTCAGCCGGGGGATTATTGAATACCATTGAAGGCAATACCAATCCCCAGCTGAGCTCTGATGGTTATGGCGTATTTCGACTGGACCGGAGAAAGATCGTTGACATCACCAAAGGATTTTTGGACTATGGTTCGAATTAATGGCCTTGCGCGTAACTTGTAACTCCAAATATTTTGAAAAGGGATCATGATCAAAAACGGGATGCGCGTTTTACTTGTATTGATTTTCGTGAATGGGAGCAGAACCGCTTTCAGTCAGCAGCGAAAAGCCAATACCTCTTTTCATGTGCTGGTACTCGCAGAGCGGGGCGGAATTCATGAAGGTTTTGTTGTGGCAGCCCTGGAATGGTTAAATCAATTTTCTGCCGAACAGGGTTTTGATTTCCGGGTGATCAACCGGACCGATTCGATCAGTACGACCTTTCTTTCAAAGTACCAGGAATTCATTCAGCTGAATTTTCCTCCCTAT
>DATCAO010000508.1:0-4213 GCA_036512575.1 Puia sp. | reverse complement strand
GGCAGAACAGAGGCAGCATGAAAAGCGGGCAATACCATTCATACAAGGCTCGGGAATTGAATGTACAGACTGCGATAATTTATTTATGGATGAGCAACAACCTCCTGTTCCGGAGCTTTCTTTTCCTTTTTTGTCGGTTTGTTTTTTCCCTTGTGCACGACTACTATCTGTTCCAATGTTAATGATTTGACAAGTATTTTGCCGGCTTTACGGATTTGCTTATCCAGTTTTTTAGCACTTATTTTTCTATTATAACTTTTAACCGTTTCGGAGATCTTGTTTTCTATTTCTTTCAATAAAGACTTTTTAAGACTTTTTTTTCCTTTCGGTTTCTTTTCCTTTTTCATAATTGATAACGATTTGATCATATAAAATTAACCCTTTTTAAAAAAATCCAAGTTAAGGATTCGTTTTGACCCTTGTGGATTTTACCATCATATGAGAAAATGATCATATTTAAGAGTATAGTGTGTTACTTCCGGGAAAGGTGAGTAAAAGTGGTGGAGCAGTTTTTTCCATTCCTGGTATTCCGGGGATTGTCTGAAACCTACAGTATGGTCTTCCAGGTTCTCCCATTTAACCAGTAAAATATAGCGGTTCGGGACTTCCAGGTTCTGTTGCAGCTGGTGCCCGAGCCATCCTTTCATGGAGGAAATAATCTTCTGAGCCCGCACGAAACCGGCTTCAAATTCATCAGTTTTTTCGGGAATTACATTTAAAATGGCAACTTCAAGAATCATTTATCGGGTTCGGTTTTATCTGAAGACATAGGCCCACAGGACATTTGCGAGTTTATTCTTCACCAAACACAATAAAATTAACAGGATTATCTTAGAAATTACCGGAATATGTCGGGATATTTACCGTACATTGTTAGGAGTCTGTGGGTACAGGCGACCTTGGAAAACCCAATTATTCATTTCCGTTAACTGTTCTTTCTTTATGGCCTTCATCGATGAAATCCTCCAGAAGCCTTCGTATGGCTGGATGGATGCTCAGGGTATGTTTCTGAAACCCACGACGAGTCAACTTTTTAGAGAAGCTTTTTCCCGGATAAACATATTCAAAACAAGGAAGAACTGGATCACCCTCATCAGCTGGTTCATGGCAGCCTGCATGTTGCCGATGTTTGTTGTTTTTCTCCTGTATTTTTTAAACTGGAAAACTTTCATCGTGCTGGTCGTTTATGCCATGGTGATTATGAGTACGCACGGAACCATATGGTTTCACCGGTACTGTACCCATAAGTCCTATAAGTTCAGCCATCCGATATGGCGATTACTCACGCAAAACCTGGTCATTAAAACTTTTCCTGAAGAAATTTATGTGGTTTCCCATCATGTGCATCATGTTAAATCAGATGAACCCGGGGATCCCTATAATCCGATGGGTGGTTTTATGTATTGCATGCTTTCCGATGTGAATCATCAGAGCATATCTAAAGACCTGAGCAGGGAAAAATATCAGAGGGTGCGAAATTTTCTGAATGATACAGGTGTTGGTATGAATTCCTTTGAACAATATCAGAAATGGGGGTCTGTTTCCAAGCCGGTTTATGTGGTTTCCCTCTGGATTTTGAACTGGGCATTTTGGTATGGCATTCTTTTCCTTCTCGGCGGAAACAGTTTGGCCCTGACCTGTTTCAGCGGGGCATTTTTGTGGTTTGTATTGGTAAGAGCGTTCAACTACACCGGACATGGCAAGGGAAAACATAAACATGTGGACGGTATTGATTTCGACAGGTCGAATCTTTCAATCAATCAAACGCGACCGGGTATGCTTTCAGGAGAGTGGCACAATAACCATCATCTATTCCCGGGTAGTGCCAGGGCCGGTTTCCTCCCTTATCAGCTCGATTTAGCCTGGGTCTATATTTTCAGTCTTTCCAAACTCGGAATGGTTTCCAGTTACAAAGATTCCAAGAAGGAATTTTTGAACCGTTATGCGCGTATGCCCCAGCAGGCAAAGAGATGAATAATGTCTGATTTATAGCAGAAATCATATAGCATTGTGCATTATTTTCTATGCCGAAAAAATCACTTTTCCTTTTAGGTTTTCTGTTGGTTTTCATTGGTTTTGTTCAGGCCCAGCCGTTGTTCCCGAAGGCGCCGTATCCGATGCGTGTCATTTTTGATACAGATTTCGGCCCCGACTATGATGATGTTGGGGCTATAACCATTTTACATTGTTTTGCTGACAGCGGATATATCCGGATCCTTGCAACGATAGCCAGTTCCAAACACAAAAATGCCGCAGCGGCCATTAGCGTATTTAATACTTATTTCAACAGGCCGGAGATACCAATAGGTGTGGTTAGAGGTGAGGCCGTTGAATTGGGTGATAAACAACACTGGACAGATACGGTCATCAGCCGCTATCCGCACAGGATCCTAAGCAACGAGGATGCAATGGATGCACTTGTTCTCTACAGGAAACTATTGTCTGCACAGCCTGATCATTCCGTTACCATTATTACTGTGGGTTTTCTCACAAACCTGGCCAATCTGCTGGAATCTCCGAAGGATCAATTTTCCTCCCTGAATGGATACGAACTGGTTAGAAGAAAAGTCATTAACCTGGTTAGTATGGCAGGCCGTTTTCCTACCGGAAATGAATTCAACCTTGCTCAGGATATAAAATCCTCCAAAAAAGTGTTGGCAGATTGGCCCACACCCATACTTTTTAGTGGATTTGAAATTGGGCAGAAAATCAAAACAGGCATTCCGCTCATTCACAATAACGAGATCCGCGAAAGCCCGGTTAAAGATGTTTTTTCCATTTGCATCCCCCTCGCCAGGGAAGACAGTTCCGGAAGAATGAGCTGGGATGAAACTGCCGTTTTTGTTGCTGTAAAAGGTTGGCAAAAATATTACGATCTGGAAACTGGAAAATGCACTATTCGTGCAGACGGCATCAATGAATGGAAACCAGGTGGAGCCACAGAAGCGTATCTGGTCGAAAAAATGCCTGTGGACCAGATTAGCCTGATCATCAACCAGCTTATCATGCATCAACCTGTGAATCAGGAATCAGGGAAAAACGGGTCTTCAACAGAAAGATAGTTCAGGTACAGGATCTTAACCTGCGACGGACTTTTTCCTTGGAAGTGGAACCTTACTTCCTTGTTTACGGGCTTCAGCAAGTCCTATAGCGATTGCCTGTTTCGGATTCGTTACTTTTTTGCCGTTGCGGCCGCTCCTCAACTTACCTTCTTTCATTTCGTCCATCACTTTTTTTACTTTTTGCCGACTGCCTTTTGAATATCTGGCCATAAATTCATTTTTGATTTAAATAGTGGAATCAATTCATTTGCCAGGCATAACCATGAGCACCAGTGAATTGTGTCCGTAGATTTGGGGTAAGTTTTTCTACAATTCATTTGAAACCAACTTTCAGTTGGGTTTTATTGGAACCCTTGAACGGATGTCTACAGAATTTAATCAGTTTTGGATTGCATATTTGATACACCAAGAACAGACCCATGCGCTCCCTTTTTCTGATTATCCTGATATCCGGGCTGAGCGGAACCCGTTCAGTTGCACAGAAAAATACATTGGATTTTTACCTGACAGAAGCCATCCGCAACAGCCCGCTTTTGAAAGATTACCAGTCGCAGATCGAATCGAACGGCATCGACAGCGAGCGTATACGTGCACAATTTCATCCACAGGTTACCGCTTCCAGCATCAATTCCCTCGCACCCGTGATCCAGGGATACGGATATGACCAGGCGATCACCAACGGCGGCCAACTCAGTGGAATTGTAAACGTAAGTCAAACGATCGTCAGTCGTGGGAATCTTGCTGCCCAGTATAAAAACCTTCAACTGCAAAATGAAGGAATAACCAATACTGCCAGGATATCTGAACAGGATCTGAAAAGAACCATCACTCTTCAATACCTGAATGCCTTTGGTACTTTACAACAACTGAGTCTGGCCAGGGAAATTCAAAGCCTTTTGCAAAAGGAATCCGCCATTTTAAAATTGCTCACTGAGAAAAATGTTTACCGTCAGACTGATTACCTGACGCTGCTGGTTATCCTGCAGCAGCAGGATCTGTCCTTAAAACAACTGGACATTCAATACCACACTGATTTCGCGAATCTGAACTATCTGGCAGGAATCATCGACACGTCGGTGGTTTACCTGGAGGAACCCGCATTTAATCTGACAACACCTCCAGGTCCCGGTCATTCTATTTTTTTTCAAAAA
>DATCAO010000507.1:0-2440 GCA_036512575.1 Puia sp. | reverse complement strand
ATAACGATCCGGCGCCTGATGAATCACACAGCAGGACTGCGCGACGACTGGGAGGAGAACGATAATTTCTTTTATACCCATAACAGCGACAGCGCTTTTTTTGCCGCACTGAAAAACGCGCCACTGAAATTTCAACCCGGGGAAGGATGGAGTTATGGCTGCGGACCCTTCATTCTCGGAATGATCATAACCAAAGTATCGGGACAATCCTATCCTGATTTTATGAAGCAAAGGATTTTTGATAAACTGGGCATGACCCATTCGCGCATCGACAACCCGGAACTCATCATACCCAATAAAGCAGCAGGCTATAGGTTGAAGGACCAGCAGATTGTTCATGGTCGTCAGATATCAGCCGCAGCCCAGATGCGGGGCGATGTCGGCGTACTGACCACCGTCAGCGACATGCTCAAATGGTATGCAGCGCTGCAGGACAGTTCCCTGCTGCAGAAAAGCAGTCTCGACCTGATGTTTGCACCCGGAACCCTGAACGACAGCAGTAAAACGGGATATGGTTTCGGATGGTTCCTCGAACCCTTTCGCGATCACGCCCTGGTTTCGCACGATGGCGGATTCAGAACCGGGTTCAACTCCGTAATGGAATTTTACCCGGAAGATCATGTCTGCATCATCATCCTCTGTAATCTGCAGCAGGCGCGGGTTTATGAGATTGCCAAAGACATTGTGGGATTGTTTAATCCGGACTATAAGCGCGCTTCGCAAATGGATTCCGTCGCAGATCCCGATACCGTGCGCACTTTATTGCTGAAAAGTTTTTATGAGGAACTCGGACTGGTTGTTGATACGACGAGAAAAATGGCCAGGGAGCTTCACCTGCTGTATTATCCCCAAAGCGAAGACGACCTGGCGCCTTTCCGCAACATCACGGAATTTGATTTTGTTAAGGCATTTAAAATGCAAAAGCCGCAGCCCGATATTTTTGGAGACAGCATACAGAGTATTTACATCTACAGAATAAAATCCAGGGGAGTCCCGGAATCGGCATATGTTGTCTTTTTCCTTGACCCGGCCGGTAAGGTTGTTTATATGAATTTTGATGATTGACTGTAGTTAATTGTTACAGCCATTACCCGTTTGAATGCTGTCTGCGGTTATGTAAATCAATAATTGACCACCCAGGTTAGCCGTTCCCTTTGCTGAAATGTTGGCGCGGGCATTTTTTTTAAGATTTACATGTGTTATAAATGGTAAGGCGGGGTTTTGAATGGTGGTGTTTCCCGCTGAATCCAGGTAAATCAGGGAACTGATACTTGGCTGGCCCACGGTATCCGTAAATTAGCAGGTGATCGTATTGTTGGTCGGCGAAATTTTGCTGCAGGAAATCAGTAAAGCAACAGAAAGAGAGAGGACTCCGATTTTTTTAGTCACCGAATGCATACTTTTTATTTTGTGGTGGCAAATATAGGCAGTGAATTTCAGTAGACCGGCCGGCTCTGGACAATTGCGACTTTCTTTAACGAATTTTCCTTGATCTTTAACAATTTTGCCGCGGTTTAAGCTATATTTCGTGGGAAAGTCTGACCTTGTCGCTCGTCTCATTCTTAAACTAAGCATGCACTTCATGAAGCTAACTTGCAGATTATTACTGACACTTGTCTTTGCAGGAATAGCCTGGACCGGCGTTTTTTCACAAACAGACAACCCTGCAGAGAATTTTCCCACAGATTATTTGTCACCGGCCTTTCACGCGGCAAGAAGGCAGGCCCTGCGGGACTTGATGCCGGCAAATTCCGTCGCGGTGATTTTTGCATATCCCGAGGAAGTTTTTTCGAAGGATGTCAACTATACCTACCATCCCAATCCGGATCTTTATTATTTTTCCGGATACAAGGAACCCAATGCGGTGCTCCTGATCTTTAAAGACTTGCAGCCCGACGGTGATAGCAGTTACAACGAATTATTTTTTGTGCAGCACCGGGATCCGCGCGCTGAACAGTGGACGGGTAAACGATTGGGCGTTGAAGGAGTAAAATCCCAACTGGGTTTTAAAAGAGTATATAACGGAGATGCTTTTGCGGGTTTCCGCATCGATTTTAAGAAGTACAATATCATATATGATGTTTTTCCGGATACGGCGGGAGCCCATGATCCCGGCAGCCTGAGGTGGCTGGTCAGCAGTTTCGCGGGCAGGGCGGATGCAAACTCGATGGACCATACCCTCACCAGGTGGCTGGGTTATATTTATGAGGCCGGGAATCCACAAAATATAACGCGTTTGATGTCCATCTTCAAGACCCGGATTGATTCTTCCGTGTATAAAGAAAATCCCCTGATCCGTGTTCTAACGGCAAATCCTGATTCTGTTAACCTGGAAGTTTTTAAAATCAAATACCGGGCTTACGACAAAGGTGTCATTGCCTTTACCAAATACACCAATATGCTCAGGGGTATAAAAACGCCCGAGGAAATTGTGCTTCTC
>DATCAO010000506.1:0-2685 GCA_036512575.1 Puia sp. | reverse complement strand
TCAACACGATCGTAAGCAGATCTTTTTCATAGCTGTTGGCGAATTCTTCCATATTGAAAATGTTGGCGCCCTGGAAGCGAAAGATGGACTGGTCGTCGTCGCCCACGACAAAGACATTGGGTTTATCCCAGAAACTGATCAGGAGTTTAACCAGTTTATTTTGGGTGCCGCTGGTATCCTGGAATTCGTCTACGAGGATATACTGAAATTTCTCCTGGTACCGCCTGAGCAGTTCTCCGTTCTCAGTAAAAGCCCGGATCACCCAATTGATCATATCATTATAATCATAGAGATTTTCCCGGTACATGAGTCGCTGAAAGCGGTCGAATTCGTGTATGGCGGCGCGCAATTTATCCATGTACTCAGCCTGCTCGTCGAATTTGGTTTGGTTGAGGTCTCCTTTTTTAAAACCCTTTCCGGCTCTTTTGTACAGGTATTCATCCCTGTTAGGAAGGTCGGCCAGGTATTCATTGATTTTCTTATCAATAAAAGCGGCCGTCCAACCCTCCTGTTTCATGGTGCTGAACAGGGAGCGCAGGTTTTTGATTTCATAATAGGCATCGCCCCGATATCGCTTCAGGGGATGATTTTGCGGGAACCCATCTACAAGTTCCCTCAGGAGCTGGATCTGTCTGAGCTCGGAAACCGGATCCAGACTGGTTTTCTCAAAATGGGAAAGATTCTCCTGGATGATATCATTACAGAATGCATGAAACGTGAAAATATTCACCTTGTAAGCCTCGGGACCGATAAAAGAGACCAGGCGCCGCCGCATGGTAACTGCACCGGCGTCAGTGAACGTCAGGCAAAGGATATTGCCGGGATCTGTATCGGTCTCCAGTAATATTTTACCTATGCGGGCACCGAGGATCTGCGTTTTTCCCGTGCCAGGCCCGGCAATCACCAGCACGGGCCCCTCAATCGTGTCCACGGCGAGTTTCTGCTCTGGATTCAGGTCAGCGTATTGTTGATTGAAAAGTTCTTTTTGGTTCATAATCAGGGGTAAAAGTCTTTCAATTATTGGAATTTTTCTTGAATGTGGAATATTATTCCTCCCGTTTTCACGTTATACCTCCGGTAAAATCCGATATAATCCGAATTATGAAGAACAACCAGTCGTTCAAAGTTTTCATTGTTGAAGACGATATGTGGTACGGCTCCATGCTGGAACATTATTTATCCCTGAATCCGGAATATGAAGTTAAACGATTTGAAACACCTGGTGATTTCTTCTCGCACCTTCATGAAGTTCCCGATGTGGTAACCCTTGATTATTCCCTGCCGGATAGTGATGGCACGGAAGTGTTAAGAAAAATCAAGGAGTTCAATCCGGACATCCGCGTGATCATCATTTCAGGCCAGGAAGACGTGGCTACTGCAATCAACCTCCTGAAGAACGGTGCCTTCGACTACATCGTAAAAGATGATGATACCAAGGATCGTCTCTGGAACAGCATCCTCCACCTGCGCGAAATCAGCAGCCTGAAGCAGGAAGTGGAAAGTCTGAAAAAACAGGTAGGTCGCAAATATGATTTCTCCCAGATCATAGTAGGTAACAGCGAACCCATGGAAAAGGTTTTCGCGCTGATTGAAAAAGCATCCAAGACCAATATTACCGTAAGTATAACCGGTGAAACCGGATCAGGAAAGGAACTGGTGGCCAAAGCCATTCATTATAATTCAGACCGGCATACCCTGCCCTTTGTGGCCGTGAATGTGGCGGCGATTCCCAAAGAATTGCTGGAGAGTGAACTTTTCGGTCACGAAAAAGGATCTTTTACCGGAGCTGTTACTAGGAGAATCGGAAAATTTGAAGAAGCCGACAAAGGAACTTTGTTTCTGGATGAAATCGGAGAACTGGACATCAACCTCCAGGCCAAACTGCTGCGTGTATTGCAGGAAAGAGAAATCACAAGAATCGGTGCCAATAGTGTATTGCCGATTAATGTGCGGATCATTGTAGCTACCCATAAGAACTTGCTCGAAGAAGTAAAAAATAAAACATTCCGTGAAGACCTCTATTATCGCCTCATCGGTTTGCCGATCCATCTGCCGCCCCTGCGCGAAAGAGGCAATGATATTGCGATCCTTGCGAAAAACTTTGTGGACGGATTCTGCCGGGAGAATAAAATCAATCGCAAATCCATCAGTCCGGAGGCCCAGCAAAAACTGATCGCCTATCCTTTCCCCGGTAATGTGCGCGAGTTGAAATCCATTATGGAACTGGCGGTGGTGATGAGTGATGAGGAAAACATCCTGCCCGAACACATCACGCTGAATTCTTCCACCAGCATCAACGACCTGCTGAACCGGGAAACCACGTTGAAGGAATTTGAAAGCCAGATCATACAGCATTATCTCGACAAGTATAATAAAGACGTTCTGCTGGTAGCCCGTAAACTGGATATCGGAAAGAGCACCATATACCGGATGATACAAAATGGCGAACTGAAGAGCAAGTAAGAGAAGCGCGTGCCGCCGTAGAAACCAAATCCAGCATGCAAGCTACTGCAACAGATAAAAAACTGTCGGGAAAAACCATATTGGTTGCAGAAGACGTTGAAATGAATCAACAGCTCATCCGCCACGTTCTCGAATCCTTCGGTGCACGCGTTGAGATCGCACGCAACGGCGCCGAGGCCCTGGAAAAAATAAAAAATCAAAACTTTGACTGCGTAATAATGG
>DATCAO010000505.1:0-3451 GCA_036512575.1 Puia sp. | reverse complement strand
GTCATCGTCAGTTACAATGTTAAATTTTTCCTGGAACAGTGTCTCTCTTCATTAAAAAAAGCGGTAGGGGAGAGTTCTTTACTACGGAGTCAGACGGAAGTATTTGTGGTAGACAATGCGTCCGCTGACGGAACCGTGGATTTCCTTAAACCTCTTTTCCCCGATTTTCAATTTATTCAAAATACAGAGAACCTGGGCTTTGCCAGGGCCAACAACCAGGCTGCCCGTCTATGTTCCGGTGAATTCCTGTTGTTTTTGAATCCGGATACCATCCTCGCTGAAAACAGTCTGGAAAGCTGTATTTCTTTTTTCCGCACAAAACTGGATGCCGGTGGGCTTGGAGTACATATGGTGGACGGTGCCGGAAGATTTCTGAAAGAATCCAAGCGGGGTTTCCCGGGGGTATGGACATCTTTTTTTAAAATGACCGGCCTCACCCATGCTTTCCCCCATTCAAAAACTTTTTCTTCCTATTATATGGGCCACCTGGATGAACGAAAATCCCATGCAGTCGATATTTTATCGGGTGCTTTCCTGCTGACCAGAAAAAACGTATTCGATAAGTCAGGGGGGTTTGATCAACGGTTTTTTATGTACGGAGAGGATATTGACCTGAGTTACCGTATCCGGCAGGAAGGATACCAGAATTATTATTTTGCCGATACAACCATCATCCATTTTAAAGGAGAAAGTACGAGGCGGGATTCCCACTATATAAAAATGTTTTACACTGCAATGATCCTGTTCATGAAAAAACATCTCAAAGGATTGGGCTCACCTATCCGGCTGTTTTTCTTAACCCTGGCCGTCAGATCGCATCAGGCCATGGCTTATGTTTTACATGTAACCACCCAAAAAAAGGAAGCCGCCCGCATCAGTGGTTCCTCAACCATGGTCTGGGGTGATGTGGAAGCCCGGGAAAAATGGAACCGGTGGCTGGCAATTAATAATATGCCTGCCGTCGGGGACAGGGACACGGAAGAAATTATATTTTGTGAAGGACCTGCATTGACCTGGAAAAAAATCATCAAAGAAATTTCGGATCATCCGGATGGGGCCGTCTATTTATTTCACGGAATGAACACCCATGCTGCCGTCGGCAGTTATTCCAGCCGGCTGAGGGGTGAGGTTTTTGAAATCTGAATTTTATTCAGAAAATTACCTGACGAAAATCAGAACTTTGAAAAATTAATTATAAGGGCATGCCGAATTTAAACGATATCAAAAACCTGCTGCAGAATAACCGCATCACGGAATTCGTAAAACTGAGCAAACTTTCTTCGCGGGAAATTATTGACTTCACCAACAAGTATACGAACTGGGCGGGCAAGCTGTTTCAGCATCTCGACATAAAGCATGCTGCACGCGTTTTTAAATACCTGCGAAAAAAGAAACAGGAAATCATCATCCGGTCACTGCCCGATGAAAAAGCCGCTGAACTACTGAATGCGCTGCAACCCGACGACAGAACCGCCTTCCTGGGTTTATTGCCCGGAAATGCCGTTAAGGAACTTTTAAAAATCCTGCCTGCGGAAACCAGGGCCGAAACCCTGAAACTCCTCGGCTATCCGGAAGGTTCGGTGGGCAGGCTGATGACTCCGGATTATCTGGCCATCAAATCGGAAGACACGGTGCAGCAGGTACTGGATATCATCCGCCAGCGTGGACAGGCAGCCGAAACGCTGAACTTCGTTTTTGTAGTTGACGATAAGGGTGTGCTGATCGACGATATCAATATCAAAGAATTTCTCATCGTAGATCCCTCCACGCCGGTTGAAAAACTAATGGACCGTTTGTATATCGCCCTTCATGTAAATGATGCACAGACGGAGACCATTTCTGTATTCAGAAATAACAGCCGCTTCGCACTTCCGGTAATTAATGAAACGGGCGTATTGCTCGGCATCGTTACTTCGGATGATGTACTCAGACTTGCGGAAAAGGAAAACACACGCGAAATACAAAGGATCGGGGGTTCCGAAGCATTGGAAGAACCTTATACAACCATCAGCTTCAGTCATCTCGTAAAAAAAAGAGCCGGTTGGCTAGTCATATTATTCCTGGGAGAAATGCTAACGGCCACGGCTATGGGTTTTTTTGAAGGAGAGATCAGCCAGGCGGTTGTCCTGGCCCTGTTTATTCCTTTGATTATTTCCAGCGGCGGAAATTCCGGATCCCAGGCTTCTTCTATAATCATACGGGCAATGGCTCTCGGAGAAATCAAATTCAGGGACTGGTGGTACGTCATGCGCAAAGAAATTCTTTCGGGTCTGGTGCTGGGTTCAATACTCGGGTTCGTCGGACTCATGCGCATTTTTCTATGGCAGCGTTTTCATTTTTATAATTATGGAGAGCACTGGAAGCTGGTGGGTTTTACTGTCGGCTTCTCTTTGCTGGGTGTTGTTTTGTGGGGAACCATTTCCGGATCCATGTTGCCCATCATTCTTAAAAAATTAGGTGCGGATCCCGCGGCTTCATCAGCGCCATTCGTAGCAACTCTTGTAGACGTTACCGGCCTGATCATTTACTTTTCTGTGGCTACGCTGATATTGAAAGGGACATTGCTTTAGGCAAGACTAAAGCAAGTGTGGAAGTGTGGGAAGTGTGAAAATGATCCGATCCCTACGCTGTCGGTTTAGAGCCGGGTGCTTTATATACCGGTACGGTGCTGCAGGGTTCACCGTAGAAGATGCTCTTAACGACCGGTCTGAGTAATTTCGTGATTTCCAGGAATGCAAAATCGCCGATTTGTTTATCTCCGCAACCCTTGATCACGACGCGTTTGTCACGGTAATTTTCGGGGTTCACCTGGTGAATCCGCTCGGTAATCAACTGGCGAATAACCGTCGTTTCGTCTCCCAGAACGATTTCCCGGGCATAGGGCTGCAGATAACTGGTGACGAGCATATATGCCCAAACGGGAATAACCGCGTCTGCAGAACAAAACACCCCGACGATTTCATTGGTATATACTGTCCAGTCGGTTGCCAGCAGAGCCGCGCGAAAATCTTTTTCTTTCAGGATCAGCTCCATAAACAGAAATGGCTTCAGATCGAAAATCCGGATTTTCTCTTCCGGATAGAATTGTTCCAGATCCAGGGTCTGCAATTCGCTCTGGCTTATTTTATTTACGATTTCTTCCGGCATATGAACGCAAAGTTACGACTTCATCAGGCGGCTGTCCATATTCCGCCAAAAGCAAAAAAAGCGGGCAGGCCCGCTTTAATAATGATTTAATGAAGAAATTGTTCAGAGGAATTTACTGCGGTCGTCTTCTATTTTTGCTTTCTTCTTTAACGCATCTATGCCGGCACGCTGAATGATGGATTCCTGCGATTGCAGCATCGACCGCCTGGCCTGTTCCACATCCACATTATAATTGGCTTTCGCGCTTACATTGTCAACTTTAATCACGAATACGCCCTCGTTTCCCCCAACCGGCGAGGAAACC
>DATCAO010000504.1:0-8982 GCA_036512575.1 Puia sp. | reverse complement strand
TCTTTGTAAGGACTACTCAAAGGTCACAATTTTTGACCTTTGAAAAAATTAATTCGATGCCAATGCTATTAGCGGCTGCATCCCCTGAAGGGGTGCATCACAAATGACATGCATAGGAGTAATAATATGTAACGGTTCCTGATGACCGGCTGTTGGTATAGTGATCTGCTATGGATACTATTTTGCCACTTGCGTGGAAAAATTGTATGTATATGTCGAAGAAAAAGAATTACCTGAATAGGATTTTGTCGGGTGTTTGTTTTTATAGGCCAGCGCTCCTTGGGAAGTGATTTGATTATAAATTGCAAAATCAGCGGGCTGTTCGGCCTGATCCGTGTAGTAGGTGTAGGTGTATGTCATTCCGCCTGCGACCATGGTAGTCAGATCGCCGTCAGTGAAAATAAAAACGGTTGTGTCTGGCGAAGCGATCAGTGGAGATGTAAAAATTGAATGATCTAATATTGTATCGGACACATAATAAAATACGCTGGAAGATATGACCGGTGGTGCGTGCACATTGAACTGTGCTGTATAACCGAAATTATTTAATGTGGTGGTATCGCGGCTGGTTGAACTGGTATCATTTTTTATGAAAACCTGGTCGTCGCTGTATGTATATGAAGTCGAATTGCCCAGACCATCGTCTGTTTAGACAATTTCCCAGCGCTGTTGTAGGTTAAATTGGTAGTAAATAAAATACTATTGTAAACCCATTTTACCGAAACCAGTTGACAGGTTGAATCCTGAGCCGGTGGTGTGCTGCCGGAAGGTCGAACAGGAAATAAGCAAAATCGAAAAAGGGACAATTAAAAAGTATTTCATGGCAAATCCGGGTTGATGCTGTAAAGGTAATGGATGCCTGGCATCGTTGGTTGTACTATTAAAAATGCTAATATTGTTGCGCCGTGCAGAACGGTCGACAGAATCCAAACAACAACATGTCTGAAGAACAGGATATTCTCAAACAATCTCCGGATCCGGAAGAGGAAGCCGGATCCATAATTCAGGATACAACCCATTCCCCGTCTCAAACCCAAAAACCGACTATGGAAGTACATCATCATCCGGATGTTGAAAAAAAAGGCATCAAAGAATACCTGCTGGAAGGCTTAATGATATTCCTGGCCGTTACCCTGGGTTTTATTGCGGAGAACGTGAGGGAACATATTACGGAGCATAAAAACGCCAGGATACTTGCTGAATCCATGCTGGAGGATATTAAAAAAGATACGGCTTCCCTTCATAGTATCATTGCTTTCAGCAGGATAAAGCTGGACGCCATCGACAGTATCCAGGTCATGTTGCACAGGCCGCGCAGGGAATGGGATAAAAATGAATTTTATAAAGACATGGTGCAGGTTATGATTTCAGTCCCCTTCGCGCCAACGGACGGTACCTATGCACAAATGAAAACATCCGGATCCCTGCGGTATTTTAATCAGTCGCTCGTTAACCTGATGAACGCCTACGACGTAAAGGTTAAGAAAACGGAATACCGGGACGGTGTGGAGGATAAGGGCATCTGGATCCTGGCGAATATGAATTTTGATATTTTGAATCTGGAGGTCATTTCCGACATGCGGTTTAACAAACCGGTACAACACGATATGTATATTAAGATCGACGATAAAAACAGTATCGACAGGTTTATCAACCTGATTGTGATGAATAAATCATTTCGAACCCGCAGTCTTATGGAATATGAAGATCAGTTGAAAACCGGGGTTGAATTAATTGAAGCCATACAAAGAGAATATCATTTTGAATAAACCGCACCTGCCGACAGGTCATACACTAGCATTCAGGAAATATATACGACAAAATCACGTAAATTCGGAAATGTCAAACTACCGGCTGGACCGAAGTGCTTTTAAGGGGCAAACGCTTGAAGAAGCGGCTAATCATGCAGGGTATTATAAGAAACTGACCTGGCAGGAAAGACTTCGTGTTACCGCATATTTAAACAGCGTGGCTTTTAATTATCCGGAAAATCAACCTCCCCGAATGGATAAGTCGAAATTCAAATTGCGTTCAAGATCCAAGTGATGGGTAATATTTTAATATTTTCCATCACCCGACATGGGATGTTTTCACTTTTGGAACTCCCCCGGTAGCCATTGATCTGATGATAAATATTAAAGGGCTTGATTTTAAAATGTGTTTCAATAAGTCGGTACTCTTTGAGGAAGACGATTTGAAGGTCAGGACGATTCAAAAAGATGATCTGATACAAGCAAAAAAGTCTGCAGCCCGCCCGAAAGACCTGGATGATTTGAACAATATTCAATAGGCGTAAAACTGGAATTGGAGGTCTTAAAAAATGGTGAGCATACTGGCGCCACACCAGGAAGGTTTGTCAAAGGCCCAGGGTATAAGAAAAGTTTGGCTAAGTAAATATTTAAGTAAATGAGACGCGTTTTTGAAATAGTTATTTTCTTTTTTTCAATTTTGATAAACGCATCGGTTTTTGGGCAAAAACTTGATAGCATTAAATACGCAAACGGGTATTTATATTTTCATGAATATGGGAAGGGAAGGCCTATTATTTTATTGGCTGGTGGACCGGGTATTTCCTGTGATCAAATCGAAGATGTGGCTGTCGAATTAGGTAAAAACTACCGGGCCATATTGTTTGAGCAGCGTGGAACAGGGCGTTCAATACCGGTTCCGCTTGATTCTACAACAATAAATCTGAAGAATGCACATGAGGATTTAATCCTGTTATTGGATCATTTGCAGTTAAAAGATGCCATATTTCTTGGACACTCCTGGGGTGCTGGTTTGTCTTTGAGTTTCGCTGTCGATTTTCCCGACAGGGTCAGCTCGCTCATATTGATAGATATCGGACCCATAGGAAACCTGGCTGAACTCAGAGCAACAGCAGCTGGGAACCGGGCAGTGCGGTATGGAAAACAGGAGAACGCCGAACTTGATAGTTTGAATGCAAAAATGAAAGCCGGAACGATGACGGGGCAGGACAGCCTGGAAAATAGAAAAATGTCCTTGTACTGCAACGTCTATGACAAGGACAACACGGCATCGATATTTCCTCAGATTGCCAGGGGGAAAGTGAATTACCAGATGAATAAGCTAATGACGAATGACTTAGACCGGATTCAATTTGATCTTTCTAAAAAACTGGCATCGTTTAAAAAACCTGTATATGCTATTTGCGGCCGGGAGGATCCTTTGGCCTTCGATACCTATGAGTTGAAAATACTAATTCCTTCGGCACAGGTTTTTTGGATTCAGAAATCGGGGCATTTCACCATGTATGAACAGCCGGATCGTTTTTATAAAATATTAAACGGGATCATGGAGAAAGAGTCATCAATTCCCGGCATTCGTTAATCAATTGTTATCAGCCATACCCGGCGCCAATAGCCACGCTACTGATGCTAAACGATTTAATGAATCTTATTGCCGGGATCCTGGTTTCACCGCGTACAAAGGACCCATCAGCAACGCGGAGTTTTAAGTATATTCATTAGCCTGGGAAGCTGCCCGTTTATGGCTTCGAAGCATGAGCATTTTGGAAATAATTTTATGATTTCTGGAAATGATAACCACTTCCGAAATAGCCCCTTCACCTATTTTAGCTCCGTTTATTCGTTGTTATAGCTACCGTGAATTTGATACCGGTGGATCAGACATGGTAAAACGCTGGCATGCAACACATGAAATAACAATGCCGTTTTTCTTCAAAGCAATACCGATAAAATTAATTGATCCTGAAACAGGGAAAATTTTGAAACAGGGCAGTTACGGTGGACTGGTGGGATTGTCAACGCAGAACAATGGGGATATGGTCTTTAATGGATCTTATTCTTTCTTTGAAGTAATTTTTAGACCCAACGGGTATTATAAAATATTTAAAATTCCCTCGGAGAAAAGTATAAATCAGATTCTTGGTGCTAATGATATTTTTGATGTTCATATTAAATTATTTTATGAACAATTGTGTGGGGCCTCTGATTTGCAGGAAATGGTATTCCTGGCGAATGTATTTCTTTCGTCTTACCTGAAAAAACAAAAGTCATTTGAATATAAAGATGCCATAACATCATTCTCGAATATGATCCTTAGAAGATGGGGACTGGTAAATATTAAAAACATGGCTTATGACGCCAATATGAGTTTAAAGAATTTTGAACGCCATTTTACTGAACAGGTTGGCCTTTCTCCTAAATTATTTGGATGTATTGCCCGATTCAATCATGCCCTTTCACTTAAATTAAAAAATCCGGAAGAGAACTGGACATCTATTGCGTTTGAATCCGGTTATTTTGATCAAATGCACCTCATCAAAGACTTTAAGAGGTTTTATGGAAATGCACCCTCTATCTTTTTTAGAGAATCACCCATGAAGCAGGAAAAATTTAATAGCAGAGTCGAGCCATAGGTTAAATTTGTCGATTTTTTACTATTTAATATTTTTTTTGGAAGTTATATTTGGCAAGACGCCAACCACTCCGCCGCCAACCACTCCGCTAATAAATCATTGCCTTCCAAGGTTGAGAAAGCTCCCATGAGATACATTTCCAAATTATTAAATTGGCCAGCCTCTCGATTTTATTCTTTTAAGAGCATTATTTATATGTTTAATGGATATAAACAAGTGACCAAAGCAGGTGTTATGCTGGCCTGCTTTTTATTTTCTTTTTCCAATCGGACATTTTCCCAGAATAAGGATCTGAATAAAATATTTAATGATTATTACCAGGAGCGGCTGGAACTCTTTCCTGTAACGGCGACATATGCGGGCAACCCAATGTACAATGATCTCTTGCAAAATGACGGTTCACAGGAATATATAAACAGACTTAACAAATTCTATTCGAAATACCTGCACGAACTCTCGGTTTATAACCAATCCAATCTTTCCTTTTCCGACTGGATATCATGCCGGATTCTGAAAGAAAGTCTGGAAATGGAGTCGCAAGCTCAAAGCTACCATCCGGAATATATGCCTGTCAACCAATTTATGTCTCTGCCACCAAATAGAACTGAGACACTGCCGATCATGATGGGTTTGTTAGGGTCTGGTACTGGTGCGCAACCATTTAAATCCATTAAAGATTACGAGAATTGGTTAAAAAGGATCCATTTGTTTACAATCTGGGTGGATACGGCGATCGGTAATTTTAATAAGGGCATAACGGCAGGAATCGTGTTGCCCAGGGTATTAGTTATGAAAATGATTCCGCAAATAGAAAGTCTCGCACAGGAAGATACGAGCAGAAATATATTTTTTGGCCCTGTCAGGAATTTTCCAATGGATTTTACTGAAGAACAAAGAAAAAAATTATCGGCATCCTATTATCTCGCCATTACAACTGAACTTATCCCTGCGTATAGAAAACTCGTCGGATATATTAGGAATGATTATTTGCCCCACGCCAGGCTGAGTTCGGGATACAATGATTTGCCAAACGGCAAGGAGATGTATGAATTTTATGTTCGCTATTATACTACGACCAACAAATCTCCGGAGGAAATATACCAGATTGGTCTGAAGCAGGTTGAGATCATGCATTCTGAGATGGAAAGAATAAAGAAAGAAACAGGTTTCAAAGGTACCCTGTCTGAATTCTTTAAATATCTGGAAACAGATCCGCGATTCACACCATTTAAGAGTCCGGAAGAAGTATTGGATGCCTATAGGGCTATTTATAAAAAAATTGGCCCTAATCTGCCTTCGTTATTTGGTGTGAAACCAAAAACGCCATTTGTGATAAAACAAACAGAATCATACAGGTCGATGTCCGCCGCCGCTCAATATTTTGCCGGGTCTTTGGACGGGACAAGGCCTGGTGTTTTTTATGTGCCGATCGTAGATGCCCGGAGTTATAATTCGTTTTTAATGGAAGATCTTTTTATGCATGAATCCATACCAGGACATCATTACCAGGTATCACTGCAGAGAGAGGATACCACACTTCCTTTTTTTAGGAGAATATTTGGTGTGTCATCATTTAATGAAGGATGGGCGTTATACGCAGAAACTCTGGGCAGTCAGTTGGGCTGTTATGCTGACCCGTACCAGTATTTCGGTTTTTTACAGGAACAAATACACCGTGACATACGACTTGTAGTTGATGTTTCATTGCATACAGGAAAAATGAATCGGGAAGAAGCAATTAAATACATGCTTGACAATGAACCGGAATCCGAACAGGTTGCGACGGCGGAAATAGAACGCTATATGGCATTGCCCGGACAGGCACTCAGTTATAAAATAGGAGAGCTGACGATTGAATCCCTGAGAGACAAAAGCAAAGTGGAACTGGGTGCTAAATTCAGTCTGAAAAAATTTCATGACGCCATATTAAATGGAGGCAGCATGCAATTGGATATTTTTGAAGACTATATGAATCACTGGATTCAGACTCAAAAATAGGTTCCAGTTATTTTTTACAGTATCCTAACCGAGATCCTGGAAAAGGAAGAAAATCATTAACCCTCATTATTATGCGAATCACCAGACACCTGACCTATACTCTGTATATTTTTTATACGCTGTTTGGTTCAGCGCAGTTGCATGCCCAGAAAGTGGATGAAATCTACAATCAGAAAATAAAAGAATATACAACCGATAAAAGATTCCTTCCTTCTTCGGTTCTTAATCTAATGGATGATCCGATCATTCCCTCTCCGCTGAAATATTTTGGAGCCATCGTTGGCGCGCCGGGACTGGTGCATCATTCAACGGAAATTTATGGTTACTATAAAAAACTGGCCAGCCTTTCCCCGCTGATTACCATTCAGCAGGTTGGCAGTTCCGAGGAGGGCCGTCCAATGAATTTGGTGGTCATCGGAAGTGAAGAGACTATGAAACAAACAGATCAATATAGAAAGCAATTGGCGCTTTTGGCAGATCCAAGGAAAATAAAAGAAGCCGATCTGGATCAGATTTTAAAAAATGCCAAACCGGTTTACTTCCTGAATGGCGGATTACATTCAACAGAAATGGGTTCACCGGAAACGCTTATGGAACTGGCCTATCGACTGATAACTGATAACAGCGAAGCGATAAAGAAAATCCGCGAAAATATTATCGTTATTATAAATCCGGTATGTGAACCAGATGGCCGCGACAAAATGGTAGACTATTATTATCGCTATTCAAAATCAAGAAAGGAATTTGATGATGGGTACAGACATTCACCACCTTATTGGGGGAAATACGCGTTTCACGATAATAACCGGGACGGTATTCAGGCATCTCAAATGTTGACAAGAACTACGTATAATATTTATTATGATTGGCATCCTACGGTCATGCTTGATCTGCATGAACCCGTTCCTTTAATGGCTATTGGTACGGGTACAGGCCCATATAATGATTTCATTGATCCCATTAATATCAGCGAATGGCAGGAGATGGCCAATCATGATGTTACTGCACTTGCTGCTCAGGGGTTGCCTGGCGCATTTACCTGGGCTTACACCGAAGGCTGGTATCCCGGATTTATTGACTGGATAGCCAATAACCATAATTCCGTTGGCCGTTTCTATGAAACCTTTGGAAACTCAGGGGCCAATACCTATCTGCGCGATTTATCTGAAGAGACTTATGCCGGTGATTCAGTCACCAGCAAACAGTGGTACCGGCCCGACCCTGCTACTCAGTTGGTCAACTGGTCATTTCGCGACAACATCAATTATACAGAAGCAGGGGTATTGGCTGCCCTTTCTTATACAGCGAATAATGCCACTGTATTACTTCGGAATTTTTATCAGAAAGGGCTGAATAGCATCAACAAAGGGAAAAATGAAAAAATAAAAGCATTTGTTATTCCGGCAGAACAGCATGATCCGGTAATGGCAGCCTATCTGGTAAATCAGTTACGTAAACAGCGCATTGAAGTACATGTTGCGGATATGGGTAAAAATAAGATGGACTATATCGTTCTTTTAGACCAGCCTTACCGGAATCTGGCTGTTTCACTCTTAACCAAACAGGCATTCCCGAAAGACGCAAAGTTTCCTCCTTACGATGATATTGCCTGGACCCTCGGCTATTTATATGGCGTTGACGTGCGTACTGAGGACAGTGTAAAATATTCCCTGGCCAACTTAAAATTATTGAGCGATGATGTTCAATATGTTGGCCAAATAAATGGGATCGGTGAAAATTATATTCTCAATTATAAAGGGCAAAATACCCTCCTGCCGGCATTGTATTGGCTGAAATCAGAAAATAAAGATGCGTCAGCCTTCATCACAGATGGAAAATCAAAGGTTGAAGGAATGAAAGATTCATTATCGGCAGGTTCGGTTTTATTTAAAGGACTTTCAACAGAACAGGCAAAAAAACTGACCACCCAATTTGGCCTTGATCTCCAGGCAACCCATACCGGTTCCGTTCCAAAACAGCATATGGTAAACTTACCCAGGATTGCCATCTACCATACCTGGTACAATACTCAGGATGTGGGATGGGCCAGGTTTACTTTTGATCAAATGGGAATACCCTATACGTATATAAATAAAGATGATTTAAAGGAAGGAGGATTGCGGAAGAGGTTTGATGTGATTTTGATTCCGCGGACTTTTGGTACGGCTAGCAATTTTATTAATGAGATTGACAGGAAATTTAGTCCCATGCCCTATACAAAAACGGCTGAGTTTCCCTCTCATGGGTTTCCTGATTCAACCAGCGACATGACGGGCGGACCGGGCTTCGTTGGGATGGAGCAGTTAAGACAATTTGCAGAAACGGGAGGGGTGATCATCAGCCTGGATAATTCTTCGCAAATTCTGGTCAGTGCAGGGATTGGCCGCGAGCTGGATGTCTATGACGCACCCGGGCTTTTTCATCCGGGATCTGTTGTGAATGTCAAAGTCCGCAGCACTAACAGCCCCATAGTTTATGGATTTCCTGAAGTCTTTCCGATTTTTAGAGGCATCTGCCCGGTTCTGCAGGTAAGGAAATTCAACCGGGATATGATGCTGCTTCAATATGGAACAAAACCTTTG
>DATCAO010000503.1:0-2555 GCA_036512575.1 Puia sp. | reverse complement strand
CCTGGTGAAGCCATCCTGAGGTCCGGATGCCTGGTCTATCGAATATTATTCTGTGAATTAAAGGAATAAATCCCCACCAGCTGGTCGGCGCGGCCGCCCATCGCCCGATAGTATACCAGGATATCATAATTATTTTCCGTTTCGAAGTGATTTCCCTCAGTAAATTCAAAGGAAGGGTTTGACCGGGGCTCACCGGAATTTACTGTAACATAGGCATAGTTGTATAAACCCATTTTCAAAAGAGCCGAACCTTCATAGGCTCCGCTCGCCGTATTGAAAACCATATGGCTTGCATCGTTGAGAAGGTATCCGGTGAATTCACCGAGCAGGTACAGATCTTTTCCCTCGAAGGGTATATTGTCGGGTGGTACAAAAACAAATCGTACCCGGCCGTAATCAGCCTGCCAGTTGGGATCAATCAGATCAGTCGTCTGAATAAAATACTTTCCATTATTGTCCTGATAATAATAGTAAGGCTGACCCGAACGGTCCCGGTCAGGTTTCGCGTAAATAAGATACCCATTTTTCAAATAGTCCACTTTTGCAATCCGGTCACTCTGAAAACGAAAACTCTGCAGATCGATCCATCTCCACTGGTTGCCTCCGGGAAATACCGGGGTCTCATCGCTATTATATTCATAGTTGTTTCCAGAGTAAAACGATGGTTTGTTCAAAATCACGGCATTGTCCCATCTGTAATTCTGCAAAACGACTACATGAATCTGCTGGAAAGGATTCGATATAGCCAGTCCCTTGCTGTTTACGGTAAATTGCAATTTCTGGTGTGTGTAAGAGATCTGCGGATTCATAGGTGTGATCACCTGGGCCGCAATAGAAACGGCATTCTGAACGACCAATATGCGTTTGGTAAATGCGAGTTTGGAAGTATCATTGTTCAGAAAAATCTTAAGCAGGTAATTACCTGACAAAGTGAGGCGGGAATTGTTTTCAGGCAGTGTGATATGATAATGTGTATATCGGATCAGCGCCAGCGAGGAATAATGATATTCTGTTATCTGGTTTTGGGCAAATCCCCGGATATAATCGAAGGTGCTGATCTGCACGGGTGTCCAGTCTGCATTACACAGCTGATAGGTATAATAATATGTTTTAACATCTGCGTCCAAATCATCAAAAAACAATTCCATCTGTTCATTCCCATTCAGTGTAAGTACAGGATATGCGAGCTGGTTGCCCTTAATATATAATTTGGCGCTGTAAATACTGGGCATGTATATGGAATCCGGCGTCTGGGCCTGCAGAACTGTTGCAATCAGAACCAAAAGAAGGCTGAACGGGTATTTCATAAAGTGTTTGGTATGCAATGATAGGTCAATTCAGCAAAAAACTTTTCTGGCAGCCTGACGAAGTCTATTTTTGACCTGTAAAATTCTGCTTTTGAACATTTCCCGTTTTATCGCCCGGCGAGTTGCATTTAACAGTCAGCATTCTTTTTCCAGGTTTATCATCCGGCTGGCCATAGCCGCTACAGCCATCAGTGTCATGGCGATGATCCTGACCATTGCTTTCACCAAAGGATTCCAGCATGCAATTGCGACTAAAATGTATAGTTTTTCCGGGCATATCCATGTTCAGCATTTCGAACCGGAGAAATCCGCGATCGCAGAAGAAACACCGGTTAAGATGAATGATTCGGTCTTATTCATCCTGAAAAATGACCCGGATGTAGCGTCGGTTCATGCATTCGCTACCAAAGATGCCATTCTAAAAGGACCGGAAAGTTTTGAAGGCCTGAAGTTAAAAGGGGTGTCGGCTGATTATTCCTTTGACCGCTTGCGTGACTTTCTGCAATCCGGGCGGTGGATTCATTTTCCCGACAGCGGTTACAGCAACGAAATCAATCTTTCGTCATATACAGCCAATCAGCTGAAATTGAAAACGGGCGACAAACTGTTTACGTATTTCATTCAGCCTGATGGTTCCAAACGGGTAAGACCCATGGTAGTTGCGGGAATATTTAAAACCGGCATTGAATATTATGACCGGGTCAGTGCTCTTGTGGATATTCGGCTGATTCAGCGCCTCAATAACTGGGGACCCGGTGAAATCGGAGGTTACGAAGTATTTATCAAGGACTATACGATGGCTGACTCCGTCAGCAACCGCATTTTCGATAAACTGCCGCATTTGTGGAACAGCCGTTCCGTGACCGAGATCTATGGAAATATTTTTGACTGGCTCAACCTGCATGATACAACAGTTGTTATCGTGATCATTATCATGGTGCTCGTCGCCATACTTAACCTGGTTACCTGCCTGATCATTTTACTTTTGGAAAGAACGCAAATGATCGGGCTGCTGAAATCGCTGGGTTCACGCGATCGCACGATTCAACAGGTATTTCTTTATCATGGCGCACTGATCACATTTGGAGGAATAATACTTGGAAATTTCGCGGGCCTGTTGATCTGCTGGCTTCAGCAACATTATGGTTTCATCAAGTTACCTGAAGAAACTTATTTCATATCTACAGCAGCTGTACAAATTACATGGCTTCAGGTTTGCCTGGTCAACGCCGGCACTTTTTTGATCTG
>DATCAO010000502.1:0-2965 GCA_036512575.1 Puia sp. | reverse complement strand
TGAGGAAGAGATGTCCCCCGGACAATACATAACATCAACACCGTATTCCCTCAATTCTTTTAATGCATCCTCTGCCTGGACTTCAGAACGTGTTCCATTGATGGCTAAGTCAAAGTTATTTTTTGCCAATGCAAGGGCAATACCAAAACCAATACCACGGCTGCCTCCTGTGACTAATGCTACTCTGCTCATATTTTCACAACTATTTAAAGTTCAGGAATATCCACCCAACACTTTTTGCTCCAGCTTTCCAATCCTTTTTCTGCCAGTTGTACTCCCTTAACGCCTTCGCGCATATCCCAGGGAAAAGAATCACCTTTCACAACGTGTTTTAGAAACAGCTCCCATTGCACTTTGAAAGCGTTATCATAATTTTCCTGTTCAGGTACTTTTGCCCAACCCTCAAAGAAATTAATGGGTTGTGGAATATCCGGGTTCCAAACCGGTTTGGGCGTGTTGCCATAATGCTGAATATAACATTCCCGCAATCCTGCCACAGCTGATCCTTTGGTTCCGTCAACCTGCAGTGTTAATAAATCATCCCGTCTTACCCTCACTGTCCAGGAAGAATTAAATTGGGCAATGATGCCACCCTCCAGTTCGAATGTTGCATAAGCTGCATCGTCTGCGGTAGCTTTGTAAGCCTTCCCCTGTTCATCAAATCTTTCCGGGATATGTGTAGCCCCCAGACATGAAACTGCTTTTACTTTGCCAAACACATTATCGAGCAGGTAACGCCAGTGACAGAGCATATCTACTATAATACCGCCATCATCTTCTTTTCGATAGTTCCAGGATGGTCTTTGAGCCGGAATAGAATCGCCTTCAAATACCCAATATCCAAACTCACCTCTCACAGACAGGATCTTACCGAAAAATCCCTGTTGAATTAAACGCCTGAGTTTTAAAATACCGGGAAGCCATAGTTTATCCTGCACCACACCGTGTTTTACATTATGCTCTTTACACAACCGGTACAATTCCATCGCCTCGTTCGTGTCCGTTGCTATGGGCTTTTCACAATAAATATGCTTTCCTGCTTTTACCGCTTTCCGGACTGCTTCCACCCGTTTGCCCGTAATTTGCGCATCGAAATAAATAATATTATTGGGATCAGCGAGTGCCTGATCCAGATCGGTGCCCATTTTATGTACACCGGACATCAGGCAAAGTTTTTTTAATTTATTTTCATCACGACCGATCAAAACCGGATCTGGCATTATGGTTTCACCGGGACCTATTCTTACACCACCCTGCTTTATTATTTCTGCAATAGATCGCATTAAATGCTGATTCGTTCCCATGCGTCCGGTAACGCCGTTCATAATGACACCAATTTTATGCTCTGTCATAGTTTACCTGTTATCAGCCCTGTTTTTAAGAATTTTCTTTATATGCTGTAATAATCTTCTGAAGATACTCAGATTGGTTTTCTTTCCAGCGTGTTGTAGAAAAAATTTCAACCTCATTAAATCCGGTGAACCCTGCGGCCTCCACCCATGACCTGATTTGCTTTACCCGAATACAACCTTCACCCATCAACCCACGATCCAGCAACATATCCGAAGTGGGCGATTTCCAGTCACAGATATGGAATGCCATCAGCCGCCCGTTTTCTCCGCAGCGCTTTATTTCCTGCTCAAGGAATGGATCCCACCAGACATGATACACATCAACGGCCACACCAACCCAGGGTGAATTGATTTCTTCAGCCATATCATTGGCCTGTTTCATCGTATTGATTGCCGAACGTGTGTCAGCATACATCGGATGCAAAGGTTCAATGGCCAACCTTATTCCGGTTGCTGATGCCTGCGGAATCAGTTCGCTGATGCCATCCTGAATCTGTTTCCGTGAATCCACTAAACTTTGGGATGGATCAGCACCACATACAAGCACCAGCATCGGAGCGCCCAGTTGGGCAGCTTCATCAATTGCCCTCCGGTTATCATCCATGGCCGATCTTCTTTTATTTAAATCCTTGTGTGCAAAAAATCCACCCCTGCAAAGGGACACAATCGTCAGGTCATGATTGCGCAGTAACTGGCCAGTCTGTTTGATATTTTTTCCTTCCAGTGCATCACGCCAAACACTAATCCCCTTTACCCCGGCCGCTGAAAAATGCTTTGCCGCTTCTTCTATGTTCCAGGGCTTCGTCGTAATGGTGTGAATGCACAATCTGGAAATATCTTTATCGTCTTTAGCATTCATAAGATGTTGAAAAAGGTATGATATGTTTCATTATTGATCACCCGTTGAATATACAGGGCCGCTTCACGGACATGATAATCCCCCCACATACTGGATTCACCATTTGGGATTTTACTTCCGGGAGGAATATAATCCCATCCATTTGGCCGATGATAAACGGAATGCAGCAACGTCCCTTGATGCGCTTTACCAGTGCTGAGGTAAGGCTCATCCAAAATAGTATTTAGTACAGTAAGTCCTGCCTGCCAATAACGATCGCCAACTGTTGCCTCGCCCTTTTGCTGAAGAAACCTGCCGAATCTCAACAATCCCTGTGCTGCAATAGCTGCCGCCGAACTGTCAACCGGTTCAAAATCATTAAACGGATCAGCCGGTTTATTCAAATAATCCCCCAGTTTATACAGATCAGGAGCCCCGGTATCCCAATAGGGCACACCATCAATCGGGCAGTTGTTTATATAGAAATCGCAGACAGCCCGGGCTGCTTTGATCATAAAAGGCAAAATATCTTTCCTTACATTCAGGCCGGTGGTATCTGCTTCTTTAACAGAATCAAACCATTCAATTTCTTCAGCGAATCCACAGATAGCCCATGCCAGACCTCTTGTCCATGTGGTAAACCCGGAGTACCCCTGCTGTGCATTCGGACAACGAAAATTTCCGTCATTTGTATTGAAGATGCTTTCGTGTGCTGTTCGCCCCAACACATCATAGGCATCACGATCCTCCCCATAAAATATTGAATAAGTCGCCG
>DATCAO010000501.1:0-2560 GCA_036512575.1 Puia sp. | reverse complement strand
GCTATTTCTTTCATTTTACCTGCATTCATATGATAGTAAATCTCCCTGCCGGTTTGCTCTTGTTTAAGCAATTCGCACTCGGTGAGTATTTGAAGGTGTTTGGAAACGGTCGGTCTGGCGGTATCAAAGTTTGAGGCTATTGCACCGGCGGTCATGGCGTGTGAAGCCACCAGCAGCAGTATGGCCCTTCTCGTGGGGTCTGCGATGGCCTGGAATGGGTCACGTCTTAAATTCATTGTGTAGCTATTTGACTACAAATATATATGTAGTTAATTAACTACGCAAATTTATTTTCCGTTTATATCATCGTAGAATTTCGCCATGGTTACATGAATATAGGGGATCAGCCAGAGGAATCCGATACCCAGTGTCAGTATGCACAGCAATGCCAGCAGGAAAAAGCGAAGACACAAATAAAATAATTTCAATTTATACCCATCCATCATGGATTTGCTTTTCTGTAAAGCATCCTGCGGTTTAACCTGCGGATCATCAGCAAGGATATAAAAAGTCATGGAATAACCGAGGGCGGCGATAACTCCCGGTATGATGAGCAGAAGTGTCCATAATATCACGTAAAGGATCAGTAGCAGGTAAGTAATAAAGGCAGTTGAAAAATTATTAAAGCCCAGGAAGATTTGTTCTAACCTGGCTTCTTTGCCGCGCGAAAGGGAAAGGGAAAAAATGGCCGCACCTAGGGCTAATGGTCCAGCGATCAGCAAGGTCAGTACAGACCCAAATGTCAGTACTGAGCCGTAATGCCTCGCCGAACCTGTAACCGCAGTAAGTAAAGTATAAATAAAAAATGTGAGAATGGCCACACCCCATTTGCCTCTGAGGGATTCACGGGCAGCCCTCATTAGGGTGACGTTTTCTGTGCTCATTGTTTTTGGGTTTAATGATAAAACGAACCTGAATGGCAAGCCAATTTACTGCTATCTTCCTGAATAGTAAGTATTATTAAAATAGAGTAGTATGATCCCTATCGGATATCTGATCATTCGGTTAATGCATTATTTATAATAGGTGCTTACCCAACCATCGGGTGAAAGTTTGCGGACGCAGTGGTTCATACCATCTGCAATGAGCAGGTTGCCCTGTTTGTCGAAGAGAATTCCCTTGGGTTCATTAAACAATGCTGTTTTTGCTGGGCCATCTTTGTATCCCGCTTCAGAGTAACCCTGGATATTGCTGTTTTGCATATCGATCTTGCTGTTTCCAGCCTGGGTCGATATTTTTTTGTCAGCTAATTTGATGATCCTGTTCAGCCGTATATCTGAAAAATAAATTTCTCCGCCTTTGCCCAGGGTAATGTACCAGGGTTCCATAAACTCTGCCTTCTGAATGTCGCCCTCTTTATATATTGGATCGGTCTTTCTTTTTCCGCAGAGTCCGCCTAATACGGAAACATATCCATCTGGTGTAATTTTCTTTATGCACCGCCCCGTCCGGTCGCACACGAATATATTTCCATCCTTGTCGCAATCGATTCCGGCCGCATCAAAATGAAGTTCATGACCATCATGATCTTTCAGTGTTGTCACCTCACCCAGCGCCGAAATTTTTCGGATCACACCATATTCTGTGTTTTTTCTTTCGTCACCCCCTTCGTCGGTGACATAAATATTTTTATTTCGGTCGACAGCTATAAAAACAGGGTTTTTGAAAGAGGCAATGGAAACCGGTCCGTCTTTGACAATGTGTCCTTTATAACCTGCAACAATCATTATCTTCCCATCTGGTGAAACCCTGAGTATATCGGCTGCACCTTTGTCTGCGATATATATATTATCATCCGCATCAATGGCCAGACCTGCAGGAGTGAACAAATCTATGGAAGGCCATTTTCCGGATTTATTTTTCCGGTACAGGCCCGTTGATATAAACTCTGTTCCCAGACCATCAGGAGAAATTTTAACAATATCCGGTTGTTGGGAATTGCAGCTGACGTACAAATTATTTTTACTATCCATGACCATTCCGTTGGGATAGTACACGGGTTGTCTGGAAGCGTTTTGTGCCAGAACAAAATGGCAGGCGAATACAATCAGAAATACGGGGTATTTTTTATTGGTGTTTATCATATAACATCCTGGTTTATTCTTTATTTCCACTGCTGGTGTTATACATTCTTACGTTGGGATTGATCTGGGGAGGAGGCGGATCCAATCCAAAAACATTTTGCTGTATCCAGTTGGAAGAAGCAGCCTGAATCCTGCCTTCCCCTGAGAAATTAATTCCCGAATTCAGACCCAGGGTCCAGCCCGCACTGTTGGTACCGCCAATGGCTTCCGGTAGTTTCATTTCTGCTTCCCATTTCACCCCTATATCCATCGGAGTGCCGCCCCCGAAAGTGATATAGAATTCCATGGATCCACTCAGCACTTTAGGAATCAGGGGAACGCCGGCTTCCAATGCCAGTGTGGTGGATCCTGAAAAATTATGTGTTGCAACCAGGGAAACGCCTTCACCAATTTCAGCATCCAATCCCATTTTGTTGCAGTCAATACTTATGGATGCATTGAGCTGTTTGACGGGAATTTTTGCAGCGAGTGGGCAT
>DATCAO010000500.1:0-3776 GCA_036512575.1 Puia sp. | reverse complement strand
TGGAAGCCAAACTGAAATTCTACGGGGCGGCCTGGATTCAGGACCCGGAACCATGACTGAAACTCTTTTATAGAAACGCCTGGATTGGGGACCTGAAAAATAAACTTACAAGGTTTCCCGGTTGTTTATCATCATATATAGTCCCCATTTGTACGCAGAAATCATCATACCGCTGGCCCTTCCGAAAAACTACACCTGGTTTATACCGGATGATTTGCGTACGGGGCTCAGTCCCGGCTGTCGGGTGGAGGTTTCACTCAAAAACAAAAAATACGCAGGCATCATCAAAAGGTTTTTAACAGAAAAACCGGAAGCCTTTGATCCGCGACCCATTGAATCGGTGCTGGATGCCGAGCCCCTGATCTATGCCGAACAATTACAACTCTGGGAATGGATTGCACAATATTATATGTGTTCCGAGGGCGAAGTCATGGCCGCCTCCCTGCCCGCCCATTTTAAACTGAGCAGCGAGAGCACCCTCGTGTTCAACGAAAGCTTCGGAGATGATTTCTCCTCCCTGGATCACGACGAATACCTGGTGGCCGAAGCACTTTTGCTGAAAAGGGAATTGAAGATTCCCGAAGTGCAGGAGATCCTGCACGGTTCCGCGGTGTATCCGGTGGTGAAAAGGCTGATCGACAAGTCGGTTTGTTATGTGTACGAATCTCTAAAAGAAGTCTACAAACCCAAAACGGAAACCTTTATTTCCCTGCATCCCGATTATGCTTTAGAGGAAAAACTGGAGGCCCTGCTGAACCAGGATAAAAAATGGTCGCGCGCCGAAAAGCAAATGGAGCTGTTGCTATCCTTTCTGCACATACAAAAAACGGAACCCGAGGTTTCGAAGTCGGCCTTATTGAAGAAATCCGGCGCCTCGGACGCGCAGTTGAAAGCCCTGATCACTAAAAATATTTTAGTGGCAGAAAAACGTTCGGTTGATCGCCTCAGGGTGTTGCCGCGCAATATCCAGATTAATTTTGAATTGTCTCCTGCGCAGGAGCAGGCCCTTGCGACCATTCGTACCCATTTTGAAACAAAAAATGTTTGCCTGCTGCATGGTTATACTTCGAGCGGGAAAACGCAGGTCTATATCAAGCTGATTGAAGAACAGATCCTGCAGAACAAACAGGTGCTTTATCTTGTACCCGAGATCGCGCTGACATCACAGATCGTGCGCAGGCTGCAATCCCATTTCGGCGGATGGCTGGGCATTTACCACAGCCGCTTCAGTCAGAATGAACGGTTCGAGATCTGGAACAAAGTGCGCCGTGGCGACGTGAGAATTTTACTGGGCGCGCGCTCCGCCTTATTCTTACCCTTTACCGATCTCACGCTGGTGATCGCAGATGAGGAGCACGACAGTTCCTATAAACAACAGGATCCCGCGCCCCGTTATCACGCGCGGGATACAGCTATTTATTATGCATCCTTGTTCAAGGCAAAAACCCTGCTGGGCAGCGCGACACCATCCATTGAGAGTTATTATAATGCGGTCACGGGTAAATATGGACTCGCAGAATTGCTGGAACGATTCGGGCAGGTAGCCATGCCCGTTATCAAATTGATTGATACCAAGAAATTTTATCAGAAAGACGGATCCAAAGTAATCTGTACGCCCGTGATGCAGGAAGCGATACAGGAAAGCCTGAGCAATAAAAAACAGGTGATCCTCTTCCGCAATCGCCGGGGTTATTCTCCATACCAGGTCTGCAAAATCTGCGGATGGATACCGCAATGTAAAAACTGTGATGTCTCCCTGACCTTTCACAAACTGACCAACAAACTGCTCTGTCATTATTGCGGAACTTCCTATCCACCGGTCAATACCTGCGCGGCCTGCGGAAACCATGAATTCATTCAAAGAAATTTTGGAACGGAAAAAATAGAAGAGGAGCTCGGAGAACTTTTTCCTGATGCGCATATCGCCCGTATGGATGTGGACAGCGTGCGCGGGAAAACGGCCCACGACATGCTCATCAAACAATTTGAACAGCAGCGCGTGGACATTCTTGTCGGCACGCAGATGGTGGTGAAGGGCCTTGATTTCGATCATGTGGACCTGGTCGGTATACTGGATGCGGACAGTCTCCTGAATTTTTCAGAATTCCGGGTGAACGAACGCGCCTTTCAGCTGATGGAGCAGGTGAGCGGCAGGGCCGGCCGGAAAGACGGGAAGGGGAAAGTGCTGATCCAGGTGGCGAACACGGCCCACCCGGTGCTTCAGTATGTGATGCATCACGATTTCCAGGGATTTTATGCCCGGGAGTCCCTGGCGCGGCAGCAATTCTTTTATCCGCCTTTTTCGAGGATCATCCGGATCACCTTCAAACACAAACTCAGGAATATCGTACAGGATGCCGCATCGCTGTTTGCCCTGCACCTGCACAAGGATTTCGGCAAATGGCTTACGGGACCCGGTGAGCCCATGGTTGCCAGGATCCGCAATCAATATATCATGGAGCTGATGCTTAAACTCCCAAAAAATGGCAGTACCATTGCATTTGCTAAACAGGTGATCCAGCAGCAGCGTGCGATTTTACAAAACGACCGGAAATTCAGATCGGTGACCATCCAGCCGGACATTGATCCGGTCTGATCTCAAAGCCCTGATTATGCTTACCCAAAAAAATATTTCTCTTCTGCCCTACAATAGTTTTCACCTGGATGTGAACGCGGCAGAGTTTGTTTCCATTGAGACAGTAAATCAATTGCAGGAGCTGCTCAGTCAGCAAACGCCGGCGCTCATTCTGGGAGGCGGAAGTAATCTCCTGCTGACCAGAAACGTTGACGGATTGGTTGTCAAAATAGATATCCGCGGCATTGATGAAGTGAAGGAAGACAATACGCATATCTATGTCAGGGCAGGGGCGGGGGAGAACTGGCATGAGTTTGTAATGTATACCATGAAACGAAATTGGGGAGGACTGGAAAATCTCTCCCTGATTCCCGGCAATGTCGGCGCCGCGCCCATTCAGAATATCGGAGCTTATGGTGTGGAACTCAAAGACTGTTTTTATGAACTGGAAGCCTACGACCGTACAGAAAAAAAAGTATTTGCCTTTGGTGTGAATGACTGTCGCTTTGGTTATCGGGACAGCATTTTTAAATCTGCTGAAAAAGGCCGGTACATTATTTTGAATGTCACATTTATCCTGCGCAAGACGCCCATCCTGCATACAAGCTACGGAGCGATTCGCGATGAATTAAAAAAGATGGGCATTCAGTCACCGACCATCCAGGATGTTTCCAAAGCCGTCATCGCCATTCGCCGTTCCAAACTACCTGATCCCGCTGAAATCGGAAATGCCGGCAGTTTTTTTAAGAACCCGGTGGTTGACCAGGCCAAATTTCAATCCCTCTCTTCAAAATATACTGATATGCCCGCTTATCCCCACGAAGATCAATCTGTCAAACTCGCCGCGGGCTGGCTCATCGAACAATGCGGCTGGAAGGGTTACCGTAAAGGAGACGCCGGCGTACATAAGGACCAGGCGCTGGTGCTTGTCAATTATGGTAAAGCGACGGGAAGGGAGATTTTGGAACTCAGCCTAAAAATACAATCCTCGGTTTTAAAAAAATTTGGAGTGCAGCTGGAAGAGGAAGTGAACATATATTAATTGTCAATTGCCAATTGATTTTTTCAATGGGTAATTGGTCTTTGGACTACATGGACATTACTTTTTCAAATAGAGAAGGAATAAACCAAAAGTCGCTCCGATTTGACCGATCCAGAAGATGAACATCCATTTGATGGTATCAGTTTTAGCGTTGGCTAA
>DATCAO010000499.1:0-5399 GCA_036512575.1 Puia sp. | reverse complement strand
TGGGCAGTGATTTGCTTCCAACAACTTTGGACAATGCTTCGCTCAGGGACAATGGAGCCATAAATGCTGCATTGGGTTTGCGTGCTGATTTTTTCTTAGCTGCTTTTTTCTTTGGAGCTGCTTTTTTCGCTGCTTTCTTGGCTGGTTTTTTTGCTGCTTTCTTGGCTGGCTTTTTTGCTGACTTTGCCATAAAACGTAATATTTAATGGGTTACTAAATGGTTAGTTGTTCAAATTTATGTTTTTATACGGGTATAAATGCAATATATGTCCTTTGAGGAAAAAAAAGATTAGTGAATTTTGCCGGGGGAATTAACCGGGTACCAAGGGTGGAGTGCTGAAATTACGGGGTGCCGGATGCAACTGCAGAAAGTAGTTATCTGAGTCTGTCCAGGCTCTTAACCAGTTTCTGGTCCTTATAAATACCCCTGACGGCCAAAAAAAAGAACACCGGGATGGCAAATACAAATACAGCCGTGATGGTATGGCTGCCCTGATTTTCCACAAACTGGTGTATTTGATTCAGGTAAAGGAAGATATTGAGCAATGAAAATATAATGCCCAGTAAGGCGATCCTCCCCTGGAGTTTCCGGTTTTTATAAAGAAAAATATCGATGATGGCCATGCAGACCAGGGCAATCGTCAGGATCAGGATCCAGATATTAAATGTGGCTGTTAAAAATTGAAAGCTGACTGCTTCACCCGGTTTTTCCACATTTCCGCTATAGAACGAAAACTTAATGGTCAGGAAGGCGCAGATGGCGGCAAGCAGGAGCCAGAGCGATTGCATTCTCTGTAACATAAAGGATAATTTTCCTGTACAAGTTATTTAAAATTAACCAATCCCATGGTCTATCTCAATTCAGGATATAGTGGGAACTGCTTCATATGGCTGTTGATCTTTTGGCGGATATCGCCCAGTACGGCATCGTTTTCCGCATTCAGAATCGCTTCATCAATGAAGTCGACGATTGCACTCATGTGTTCTGCCTTCATTCCACGTGTCGTGACCGCGGGAACGCCTACACGGATTCCTGAAGTGATGAATGCCGATTTATCGTCGAAGGGAACCATGTTTTTATTCACAGTGATATCTGCCTTGCCCAGGGCGATTTCGGCTTTTTTACCACTGATGTTTTTATTTCTCAGGTCGATCAGCAGCAGGTGGTTGTCAGTTCCGCCGGAAACAATATCGTAACCCTTCTTTGTGAAACAGGCACTCATGGCCTGTCCGTTTGTTACGATTTGCTTGGCGTATACAGTAAACTCGTCCGTGAGTATTTCACCAAAAGCAATGGCTTTCGCGGCAATGACGTGTTCCAGCGGACCACCCTGTATGCCCGGAAAAACGGCCATATCGAGCAGGTTGCTCATGGGACGAATATTCCCTTTATTGTCTTTCAATCCAAACGGATTATCAAAATCCTTCTTCACCATAATGATTCCTCCGCGGGGGCCGCGCAGGGTTTTGTGCGTGGTGGAAGTGACTATGTGACAATGATCGAACGGTGAACTCAATAATTGTTTGGCGATCAGTCCGGCGGGGTGGGCCATATCGCACATGACGAGCGCCCCGATTTTATCTGCGATCTGGCGGATACGCGGATAATCCCAGTCCCTGCTGTAGGCAGATGCGCCGCAGATGATCATTTTGGGTTTTTCAGCAAGGGCCACTTTTTCCATGCTGTCGTAGTCTACGCGCCCGTCTTCTTTCTTCACGCCATAAAAATGCGGCTGATAGAGTTTGCCAGAGAAATTAACGGCTGATCCATGGGTCAGGTGTCCGCCCATACTCAGATCGAGCCCCAGTATTTTGTCGCCAGGCTGCAGCACAGCCAGGCAAACGGCCGCATTGGCCTGTGCACCACTATGGGGCTGGACGTTGGCGTATTCGCAGTCAAATATTTTTTTCAACCGGTCGATTGCCAGCTGTTCGGTCTGATCTACGATTTCACAACCACCGTAATACCGGCGGCCGGGATAACCTTCAGCATATTTATTGGTCATCACATTGCCCATGGCCTGCATCACCTGGAGGGAGGTGAAATTTTCCGAAGCTATCAGTTCAATGCCATGTCTTTGGCGTTCAAGTTCTTTTTGGATGAGGTCGAAAACGAGCTGGTCTCTTTGCATGGCGCAAAATTAGGCCATCTGGGAATAAAAGATTCAAGCGGTCCTGATTTGATAAAAGAATTATCGGCAATCGCCAGTATATTATTGATGCGGGCGACCAATTCTTCGAGGTCGATCCCGGAGCGGTTTGAAAAAATGCTGATGCAATAATCCTGTGCGGGAATCATGAATACGACTGTGCGGAATCCGCCATTGAAGCCCGTGTGGTATACGGCTTTGGGAGATCCGGCAGCCAGACGGATAAACCAACCGCATCCGTACCAGAGGGACCGCGTAGTGTCGACCAGCGTCTGTCCCTGCCAGGCTTTCCGGATCATCGGCGTTCGGGAAAATTCGCCGGATTCAATGGCAGCGCACCATTTCAGGTAGTTGTTCATGGAAATATATACACCGCCGTCTGCTTCTGTGGAAAAGAATATGGACTCATCCGCATCTGCGCGTACAAATTTTCCGTCGGGCTGCCGGTCATAACCGGTGACCCGGGCTTTTATGGGTTTGTTGTATTGAAATACCGTAGCGTCCCTGATACCCAGGGGCCCGAAAATGATTTGCTGAAGATAGGCGGGATACGAAAGGCCGCTGAGTTTTTCAATCAGCATACCCAGGAGGCAGTAGGCCGTGTTGCTATAACGGTAACGGATACCCGAAGGGAAGTAAAGGGTGTCAGCTTTCCCAACTGCAGCCAGTACATCTTTATCTGTGGCGTGTTTTACTTTGAATGTATCCGTGAAAGCATAGTGGTCGGGTATCCCGGAGCAATGAGACAGGAGCTGGCTGATCCGGACTGATGAAAGACCGGCGGGCAGTTTAAAATATTTTCCGATGGAATCGCTGAGGGAACATTTTCCCTTATAGAACAGATCCAGTAATGCAAACGCTGTAAATTGTTTGGTCAGTGAACCGATATTGAAATTTTCGTCTGCAGAAATGGGTTTGCCGCTGTTCAGGTCGGCAAGGCCATAGGATTTTTTGAACAGGGTTGTCTGGTTGAGTGTTATGGCGATTACGGCACCGGGATCATTGGCTTTATAGTAGCTGTTCATCAGCGAGTCGATCTGAATAAACGGTGACTGGCCCCTTCCACAGATTAAGGAAATCAGAGATATGAAAATCAGGAACCGGAATTTCATAAACAAAAGTTGACTTGGAACATCTATTTTATAAAGGAAAACAGAATTTTCTTTAGTTTGAAAGTTTTTTCCTGAACTTTAGGGCAACAGGATCAGCCACAGCTGCGATGCAGGACGAAAAAGTTCAACTCCGGCCCCGATGGCAAATACTGAATATGAAAGCAATTATTCCCGTAGCAGGCGCTGGTACCAAACTAAGGCCACATACTTACACACAACCCAAGGCGCTGATTCCACTAGCCGGAAAAACGATTTTGAGCATTATCGTTGACCAGTTACATGAAGCCGGTATCTCGGAATTCATTTTTATTGTTGGATACCTGGGCACAAAAATACAGGATTACGTAAAGGACAAGTATCCCCAACTGAAAACAAGTTTTGTTTTCCAGACGGAAAGGCAGGGTATAGGCCATGCCATTTTGCAAACCAGGAACCTGGTGGGCCAGGATGAGATATTCATTGTACTGGGTGATACCATTTGTGAATACGACATCGAATCGGTGCTGAAAAATCCCGGCTCTATGCTGGGCGTGAAACGGGTAGATGATCCGCGAGATTTTGGTGTGGCAGAAATTGAGGACGATGGTTTCATCAGCCGGGTGGTGGAAAAGCCGCAGATCCCCAAATCGAATATGGCGCTGGTGGGCATTTACAAGATCCGCGAAACGGAAGCGCTTTTTTCCTGCCTGGAAAATAATATCCGTAACCAGCTCACCAGCTATGGTGAATACAATCTGACTGATGCGATCGAATGCATGATCCGCAACGACGTGAAATTTGAATCCTTTAAAGTGCAGAACTGGTTTGATGCAGGAAAAAAAGAAACCCTGCTGGAGTCGAATGCCAAACTGCTGAAAAAATTTGGAAGTAATATTGCGCCGGATCACGAGTTCGAAAACACGATTATTATTCATCCCGTGAACATCGCTTCAGGCTGCAACATCAGGAATTCCATCATCGGCCCTAATGTGGCCATAGGAGAAAAAACAACCATCAATTATTCTATCCTGAAAGATTCCATCATAGGATCCTTTGCCAACCTGTATGATATTGTGCTCACGCACTCCCTGATCGGCAGCGACACGGAAGTGAAAGGAGAAAGCCGGAGCCTTAATATTGGTGATAACACCGAGATTGATTTGGGGGAGTCCTGAGGAAAGTGTGGGAGTGTGGGAGTGAGGCTCGCACAGCAGCGATAATAATTAATAATTAGGGAAGTTATTTCATTCCCAATATCCTGAGCAGTGGATATTCAGAATCATCTGGCTGGAGTTCGCTATCGGGTAAGACTTCCACATTGACCTTTACGGTCTTTTTATCCTGGATCTCGATGAGTTCATCATATTTATATTTCTGGTAACCCTTCTTTTCAAACCGAAGGTTTACATGACAGGCAGGAAGTTGTTTGAAATAATAATAGCCATCCACATCGGTGACGACTTCTTTCGAAGCAGGATCTCCGGGAACAATGGCTGATACCGTTACGCCGGATACGGGCTTTTTGGTAACGGCGTCGACTACCTGCCCCTTGATCAGACAAGGGTCGGTTTTACCATCACTTGCATAGAGTCCGCAGGAGACCAGGCAGGTGAAGAGGAAAAAAACGAGGTAGAAACTGATTTTCATGATATCTGCAATTTACAAGGTAAAGGTTTGGCCCAGGTTTTCCTAAATTCCGACCATAAATTTTCAATAATTACCCCCGCAGGGAGGATATTTCCGATCAGGGAACTGACCTGTCCGATCTCCAGTTCCCCCGCCTCCAGGTCGCCTTCGAACATGCCTTTTTTTGCCCGGCCCCTGCCGAGCAGGGTTTTCATTTCTTCTGCTGATGCGCCGGCCTGCTCAGCTTCGGCCACCTTCTTAAAAAAGGAATTCTTCATTAGTCGCACAGGCATCAGAGACTTCATGGTGAGCTGGGTATCGCCTTCGCCGGCCTTCAGCACATAATCCTTAAAATCCGGATGGGAGCTGGCTTCCTCACTCAGTACAAAACGGGTTCCGATCTGAACGCCCATGGCACCCAGGACCATGGCCGCAAACATCTGCCGCCCAGTGCCAATGCCCCCGGCGGCAATCACCGGAATTTTTACGGCAGCGGCGACAGCAGGAACCAGTACCATCGTGGTGGTTTCTT
>DATCAO010000498.1:0-4488 GCA_036512575.1 Puia sp. | reverse complement strand
CCTGTAAACAGAACCCGCGCCGGCCATCATATTTCCGCCCTGCGGATGCGCCGTACCAATATAAATATCTTTCATACGCAGCGGGAAATCGTCGAACACCTGCAGGAATTCATCCACGTTTTTAGGATCTGTCAGATCCAGGTCAATGCCCGGTTTGGTGGGAATGATCGCCCTGGTGCTTCCGGCTTTCTGCCCCAGCCGGATCAGGGTTTCCAGTGCATATTTAATATTTCTCAGATCCTGTGTACCCAGCTCCCAGGTAAATGCCTGGCCGGTCAGGGCATCTGCTTTGAGGAATATCTGGCCATTCGGTTCCGAACCGATCAGGCTTCCGAAATTCAACAGGTATTTATACCGGTTGATCCATCGGTCCCTTCTATCGAAAAAGAAAGGCACGCTTGAAAGATAAAAAGCGGCCGGCGGATTGAAATAGGTTTCAAATGCCGAGCGGTTTTGCGGATCCAGCGCAGCCATCGTAATCTGATCGCCGTCATAGGCTTTTATTTCTTCGTTGAAATCGAAGGCAACAGGGAAAGCAAAATTGCAACTCAGCCTTTTCCCGATATTTTTATTGGCGCCATTGCTGCGCATTAGGAAATGACTGCTTGCTATCGCTCCGCCGGCCACGACGATGGCTTTGTTCACCCGGATTTTTTTCAATGATCCGTTGGCAGACCTCAGTATAACCTGGTCTGCTATGCGCGTATTTTTCGAACACACAAAATTCACAGCCGTCATATTAGGGAGAAATTGCACACCCCTGGATTCGGACCATGGGATATAGGTCTCCAGCATAGACCTTTTACGCATCCGTTTATTGCCGAGGTTCCAGTTTCCATCGCCTACATTGTCGAGATGATTCACCAGCACCTGTTCCGGCATAGAGAGTTTATCTGCGCTTCCCATACCGGCATTATATCCGGTTACACCTTTGATGAATTTATCTGCGACCCTCTCATTGATACCCGGAAGGCCCAGAGGTACTACGTGCAACTCTTTTTCGATCTGATCGTATTCGGCATCGATGCCGTTTAACGTGAGACCGAATTCCAGATTCCACTGCTTACGCACATGATCGGGTATACGAAAGCAAACGGCATTGTTAACGATCGTTGACCCGCCGACACATTCACCCTGTAAAACGGTCATGAACGTTTTTTTAGTTTGTTGCAGTCCGCCTTCCTTGTATACTTTTTTCATCATGTCAATCTCACTGTCCTGAAAATCCTGCAGGGGCTGATAACGCGAACCGCTCTCTACGACAAGTATTTTACCCGGATTTTGTACCGAACAGGCCAGCCGGTACGCGGCTATGGAACCACCTGCGCCAGATCCGACGATTAAATAGTCACAGTCATCCGGAATTTCCGGTTCACTAACCGGCGTAGTCACACGCGGTGCAACGAGTTTTCCATTATTATTTACAGGTTTGAAATTATTCGGGTCTTTTTCATCCCTCGGCAGCGGCGCGACATGATTGAACGGCGGGCGTCCACTTGCGAAGTCTGACTGCAGCCGGTCGCGCGCGTCCGGCGGTACATATCCCATGCCCGCCCTGACATTGATATAGGAATAGTTGGCAAAACTGACGATGGAATTCAGCGCCGTTCCGATCGTAAATGCGAGTTCTGCGAGCGGAGGAATAAATGCCCGGCTCTTTTCAACTTCATTTCTAAAAAAATATTTCCGCAGGTAATACCTTTGCTCGTCCCGTTCCATGGTAGAGAATGCCGGCCGCAGGCCATAGACAAAATTCAATACGTTCTCAAACAAACCGAAGGGAAGATTCAGCAGTCCTCTTTTTCTCCCGCGTATACCACCCACATACCGGTCGATGGACTGCAATACTGCGGCAGACTGTTTGTCGTTCGCATCGAAAAAAGCTTTCGTGAGTGCGATGGCATCAATCGCGCCTGAAGGCCCGAGGCTGTTGATGGAGTAATCCACATTATAGTACAAACGCCGGAAATAAACCATAACCACAATCAGTGCCAGGTTCAGAATGCCAAATAAAATAAAATACCAGTCAACAGTAACCGGTCCCGCATGACGGGTCTGAATCCATACACCCCCGCGCATACCGCCGACGATGATCCAGGCGATGGCTGTAAAAGCACCGAAACTCAAAGGCACATTGATCGCATTAAAAAAATGCTGTCTCAGCCGTTCCCTCTTGATAAGCAGGAAACTGATCACAGCGAGTGTCGTGTACAAAGTGACGGTATTCCCGATCATGGGATCGGGAGATCCATAAACAGCGGAAAGGCCATGGCTTCCATCTGTGAATATCCTGATGCTGAGAATGCCCACAACGCATAAGACAAAAACGACGAATAAAGCCTTATACAGATATCCCATCAGCGCGAGTGGCGTAGAAAAATGAGTCGGGAAATCTTTTTCAGGTGCGAAAATTTCTGCGTCTTTTTTATAACGGACCATCCACCATACAAATAATATGATCAGCGATCCGTCCATGATCGCGGAGGTCATGAGAAAATTCGTCGGATCATTGGTGTCCAGCCCTTTGGCAAAATGAAAAACCAGGGAATAAACAGTCGATGCGAGATGCCCGGCCAGCAGGGCGAGGCAGGCATAGTAGCGAAGACTCTTGTTGTAGGCCGCCGTGAAGGCGAGGATAATCATCAGCGTGATCTTGAAATAGGTGTTTATCGCTAGTGCCTTGTTCTGGTAGGTCATGCCGATCAGACTATCAACACCGGTCCTAAGCCAGGCTCCCGGTCCCAAAACCCCGAGCAGGAGAATCAGCAAATACAATAAATACCCAAAACCCAGGATACGGAGCAGATAAAACACGAGATCACGATGCGGTTTCACTACAGGTTCATCCGACCATTTTGCAGAAAACAGGTTGGTATATTCTTCGGGGGTCGGATCGTCGGGATATCTTTTCTTTTTATAGATCAATGCAGCCAGCAGCCGGGAAATGTATAAACCGACAATACCGAATACAATCGCATCAAAGGAAAGGGTAACGAAAAATTTCAAAACGCCGGGGCTGACACCGGACACAAAGGAACCTTCATTGTAAGTCCACAGTGCGCCACTGATATCACATGTACTGCAACGGTAATGCGATTCAATATAAAGATCCATCAGGAAATATGGGACGATTACAACCGCGTAGGGAATCAGCGAACTGCATTTCCGGGCGAGGATAATGAGCGGGCCATAAAGCAGGCCGTTGGTCAGGATCTCTGCATATACTGTAGCCCTCGGACCATAGTGGTGGCCGAATATTGTAAATCCGTTAAAGCTGACAATCTTTGCATGAGTGACTCCATAAATCAATAATACGCTGAGCAGGCTGTTCACAAGGATCAGCAGGAGAAATTTCATAAAGACGGGTGCCTTATCCAGCGGATCGGGCCAGTGATATCCCCTGAAGTTGAAAATTTTTATCATAGATAGTTATTTATACATGGCGTTTGTATATGCTTATCTACGAATCAGGGCCCTATGTATCGATTGTCCGCAGAACGGAATCAGCAGTTTTGAAGGAATGAAATTGAGGGAAAGGATTGGAAATCCGGCTCCAGCCGCTGCCTATTATAAAAATACCGCTTTTATACGGGAGGTGCCGGGGTATTTAGACGGTATTTTTTATTGATCGAAAGTTATTCGCAATTAATCGTTATATTATTTTGATGTGATCCCGGGCGCTTCACACGGAATATGGCCCTTCAAGCTTTGGAGATATTATCAGGTAAGTTGTGTACTAAAGCAAATGCCCATTATATATATAATAAGCATTTGCGGAGAAAACATATCAGGTGCTGCTTCGATTTAATGGGTATCCTTGTACAGGCGGAAATACAACGCTTTTCTCAGAGAGATCCATGCCTGTTTCAAATCTGCCTCCGCCTGGGCTTTATGGCCTCCGAAATCATCGGGTGCGTTGTGTAAAGCTTTCATAGACTTTTCTATATCATGCATTGCATTGGTAACATTGGGATGGGATTCCTCTTCTGCCCTCATGAGCTGGGCCTCGCTGGGAGCCGGTGGCCTGTTGCCAATGATCACTTCGATATTGATTCTTTCTGACGACTGGGCAAACAGAAAGGAAGCGGATACCAATAATACACAAAGAATAAATGCTTGTTTTTTCATGTGGTTTTGTTTTGAATCCAACGGTAGCCTGCCTGAAATATTGCGGCTTTCTGTTCCATTAACAGATGCTTAATGAGAGGCGGGAATGTTTTAACTTTATCCTCTATGTAGTTGAAATAATGTATATTAGTCTGCGATAGTAGCTATGATATCTGCGTTTATCTTTAACTCAGGAGCCTATTAACGAGTTAACATGAACCTTAAGAAACTTGCCCAGGAGTTGAACCTGTCTTTTTCGACAGTTTCCAAAGCGTTGCGCGATAGCCACGAAATCAGCGTTGCTACAAAAAACAGGGTAATTGCCAAAGCAAATGAATTGAATTACCAGGTCAACCCCCTGGCCAGCAGTTTCAGAAAACA
>DATCAO010000497.1:0-4432 GCA_036512575.1 Puia sp. | reverse complement strand
CCTGCTGTTTCAGCACTTACGCCTTCAAGAGGAGTCACTTTAGTAATGCGCGTGCCCATCGTTTTTACGATTTTCCATCCCCCGCTGAGTGTTCCCAATGCAATACAGGTAAAACTTGCCAGCGGAACCCACATATTTTGGTCCACGAAATGTTTGAAATCGAGTTTATGACCCAGCGTATGCTGGTAATAAATCATGGCGGCACCGATAATGCCCATGACCTTTTGGGCATCATTACCGCCATGCCCCAGACTGAACAATGCGGATGAAACCAGCTGCAATTTGCGGAACCACCTGTCTGCGCGATAAGGGTTGGCCTTCCGGCAAATATTGACAATGGTCATGCAGATAATAAATCCGATGACCATGCCGATGATCGGTGCCAGGAAGATGAACAGAAATGTCGGGATCACTTTGGCATAATTGATCACTGAGTGTCCGTGATTGCTCAGGGCCCCTGCATGCGCAATCGCTGCGCCCATGAAACCACCAAGTAATGTATGGGAAGAGCTTGAAGGTATGCCAAACCACCAGGTGAGCAGGTTCCATGCGATGGCTCCGATCAGTCCTGAAAAAATAACTTCCAGCGTGATGAAGTCTTTGTTGACTGAATTGGCAATCGTATTGCCGATCTTAAATTCACCGATCAGGTATTTTGAAATAAAAAAAGCCGCGAAGTTGAACAATGCGGCCCAGAGAACTGCCTGAAAGGGTGTGAGTACTTTGGTGGATACGATTGTTGCGATGGAATTGGCAGCATCATGAAAACCGTTGATATAATCGAAAATCAGGGCGAGTATGATGATGATTACAAGGAAGGTCATTTAGAAAATTGAAAATATGGGAATTTGAAAATGTTTTTCTTGTGGGCGCAAAAGCAGGAAGCATTCAGCTTTGAGCCTCAGGCCTCAGGCCTCAGGCTTTAAGCGTATTTAATAATAATGGATTCGATCACATTCGCGGCATCCTCGCATTTATCTGTAACCGTTTCCATGACCTGGTAGATTTCCCGCTTTTTAATCACTTCCTTCGCATCGGGTTCAGTTTCAAACAAACGGTCGATACTCATATCAAATACATCGTCGGCCTGGTTTTCAATGCTGTTGATTTTCACCAGGGCGTCGGTAATTTTTCGCATGTCGCGCATATTCCGAAGTTCCCGGATGGCAGCACTGATTTGAATGGTCCCTTCCACAATCAAATCAGCCAGTTTCTGTATTCCGGTGTCGTTGGGGTTTACTTTATAGAAATTGATTTTTTTGGCTGTAGAATATATATAGTCACAGATGTCGTCCAGCGCACTGGCCAGGTAGTGGATGTCTTCCCGATCGAAAGGTGTGATAAAATTTCTTCCCAGCTCGGTAAAAACTTTATGGGTCAGATCGTCGTTCACGTGTTCCTGTTCTTCCACCTGCGAAACCAGGGCGGCGCGTTTATCGATATCCGGTTCGCTGACCACGGTTTTCAAAAGGCGCCCCATTTTTGATACGCCATCTGCCACTTCTTCAAAGAGTGAGTAGAAGATCCGGTCTTTGGGCATAAAAATCTTCATGATGTTATTTAGCGCCATGGTAAAAATTTCCGCAAAATTATGTTTAATAACGGCTGGATCCGGTGTATCCGGTTTGGTAATGATTTATTAACATTCGTCGTATCAACTTAAAATCAATGAGTTGCGCCAGGAAATCCGGGCATTTCAACTGCGATTTCCGTTGAATCATGTTTTAATAATCCCGGTGGGACTGCAATAGCGGATTACAGTTTTGCAAGCAGTGTGGTGAATTCGTCGGTGATGACGTTTAGCGGCTGACTGGCTTCTGCCGGACTGGAAACCGGGTAATCTTTCGGGTTATAGTGATACAACTGCCAGTTTTTATTTACATATTCCAGTGCGGTCATATGTTCAACCCAATCTCCGGAATTCAGATAAACAACTTTGCCTTCGCTGTTTTCGATGGTCTTTATCGCGGGCTGATGGATATGACCGCAGATGACGTAGTCATATTTCTTTTTGATGGCCAGGGATGATGCAATCTGCTCCAGGTCGTTCACTTTAGCAACAGCCCGGTTCACTCCCTGCATTATTTTTTTAGATATCGAGACCTTCTCCCTGCCCACAAATGCCAGCATGATATTTACCATTCTGTTAAAAATGATGAGTATGCCGTATCCGCTGCTGCCCAGTTTGGCGATCACACGCGCACTACCTTTTGTCGTATTGTCAAAAACATCTCCATGAAAAATCCAGGTCATTTTCTGATCAATCTCAAGAACCAGCTTATCGGTAAGACTGAAACCGCCCATATGAAGGTCTGTATACCGGCGTAACATTTCATCGTGATTTCCGGTAATGTAAATGACACGCGTACCGTTGCTGATGAACTGGATCAGTTCCTTGATGACCTGCATATGTAAGGAGGGGAAAAATCTTTTGCTGAACTGCCATCCGTCGAAGATGTCGCCATTCAATATCAGCATTTCAGGTTGTATGCAACGCAGGTAGTTGAGTAATTCTTTGGCCCGGCATCCGTAAGTTCCCAGGTGGATATCTGAAATCACGACCACATCTAACACGCGTCTTTCCATAGCGGATGTTTTTCAAAGCTCTATAAAAGATATTACCGCATCATTAAGAAATAGTTAATTGTATATGTTGACTACACGATTACTTAACCGACCTTTTTGCATTATATTATTATCTTCAAACTGCTAAATTCAGTTCATGGACACCAGAAGAGAATTTTTACAAAAGGCAGCACTGCTTGCGGGAACGGCCGGGATGCATACGATCATTCCGGAATCAATAAAAAAGGCACTCGGCATTGACCCATCACCCGGAAGCACATGGAAAGACGCGGAGCATATCGTTATTTTAATGCAGGAAAACCGTTCCTTTGATCACTGCTTTGGTACGCTTCGTGGCGTAAGGGGTTTCAACGATCCGCGCGCCATTCAACTTCCAAATGGGAATCCGGTTTGGTTGCAGTCCAATAACGCCGGTCAGACCTTTGCACCTTTTCATCTGGACATTAAGAACACCAATGCCACCTGGATGAGTTCCCTGCCGCATTCATGGAAAAACCAGGTGGGAGCCCGAAATGATGGCAGGTACGATCAGTGGTTAGATGAAAAAAGAAACAGCATCAGGGAATATGCAGATATGCCATTGACGATGGGATATTACGACCGCCTGGACATTCCCTTCTATTATGCACTGGCAGACGGATTCACGGTCTGTGACCAGCATTTTTGCTCTGCGTTAACCGGAACAAATCCAAACAGACTTTATTTCTGGACAGGCACCATTCGTGCGGAACAAAATGAGAACTCAAAGGCGCATGTCTGGAATGAGGATATGGATTACGAAACGCTTCGCTGGAAAACTTTTCCCGAGGTTTTGGAAGAATATGATATTTCCTGGAAGTTTTATCAAAATGAAGTGAGCATTGATGTTGGATTTAAGGACCAACAGGATCCCTGGCTGTCTAATTTTCAGGATAATCCTTTGGAATTTTTTTCCCAGTACAATATACGTCTGCATGGAAAACACCTTATACAGGTTCGCAAACTGATGGATTCTTTGCCAGTGGAAATTGATGCACTTCAGAAACAATTGGAAAATCTCCCGCCTTCAGATCCATCAATAGCTGATATCCGGAAAAGTCTGAAAGAAAAACAAAAAGCACTGGACAAGGCAAGACAGGAAATAAAGGATCATAATGAAGAACATTATGAGAAACTTTCAGAAAGGGGAAAAAGCCTGCATGGGAAAGCCTTCGTTACCAATATCAACGATCCAGACTTCCATACTCTGGAAGAAATTGTATACGAAGACAACGGGGTGAAGCGGAGTTTGCATTTACCAAAAGGAGATCTTTTTCATCAGTTTCGTGAAGACGTTAAAACAGGAAATTTACCGACGGTTTCCTGGCTTGCAGCACCGGAAAATCTGTCTGATCATCCTTCTTCTGCATGGTATGGCGCCTGGTACGTATCAGAGCTGATGGATATACTCACGCAAAATCCGGAGGTATGGAAGAAGACTATTTTTATCCTGACTTATGATGAAAATGACGGTTATTTTGATCACATGCCTCCCTTTGTAGCTCCCCATTCCGGAAAAATTGAAACCGGAAAAGTCTCAGAAGGAATGGATACGCGGGTGGAATATGTAACTGTTGAACAGGAAAAGGAAAGAAACGGATTTCCTGTTCCTGACGATCGTGAAAGTCCAATCGGACTTGGTTTTCGTGTGCCATTAATCGTAGCGTCCCCATGGAGTCGCGGAGGATTTGTGAATTCTGAGGTATTTGAACATACTTCGACGATTCAATTTTTGGAAATATTTCTCAGTCAGAAAACCGGGAAACGGGTTAAGGATTCCAATATCAGTGAGTGGCGTCGCACAATTTCCGGCGATTTGACGTCCACA
>DATCAO010000496.1:0-2502 GCA_036512575.1 Puia sp. | reverse complement strand
CTTTCGACTGACTGGTAATGATATTTCTTGTCCAGTGACGGCCCTGACCAGGGTAAGAAAGGATTTTTTTTCCGGGCCCATTCAAAACGGTATCTCCCGGATGATAATCAAATTCAAGCAGGGCATCCGTATTGGCAATATAAAAATGGTTTCCGACGATCAGCATCCCAAAAGGTTGATTCAGATTGTCCTTGAATATATAGTGAGCTTCCGGAATGCCATCATGATTTTCATCACGAAAAAGAATAATCTTATTCTCACTGGTACCCATATGCTGCGTTTTTATCTTCCTGGATATTTTCGCACCGAATTTCTTGATACCTTTCAGAACGGTGTTTGATTCAGCTACAAATACGTCTCCGTTCGATCCAACGTAAATCCACCTTGGATGGGATAATCCCTCTGCAAATTTTGAAACCGTAAATCCAGTCGGAGCTATCGGTTTTTCATCGCCTTTCCAGCCAATCACCTGACTGAAATTTTTAGAAGAGCCCGTTGCATAAGGCTGGGGTAATGGCTTCTCTTCATATCCGCTGGTTTTAACGGATCCTTCATAAGAACCTTTATTTAGTTTTCGGGAATTACAAGCACTAAATGACAAAATCATACAGACTAAATAAAATCCTGGCAATCTGACGCTATTCATACTATTCATTTTAAATGAGTACGTTAAATTGATGACATCGGTTGATTTTAAATTCTTCCACCACTTGTAAGCGCTACTCGGGTTTTCGTGGAAACGATCAATACAAAATTCCCCGGTTTTTAAGAGGACTGGTACCATGGTCAGTAAGAAAATTTACATTTGGATCAGAGACAGTTAAAAACAAAAAAGGCCAGATTAAAAATCCAGCCCGTTTAAAAATCAATATCTTAATGAACTACTATATAAAAATTTTAACCTTGTGGGCCAGCCTGGTTTTAGTCTCAAAGAGGCTATTTGCCCATTTTATCAACATCATTCTCCATTTTTCGAACCGATTCCTTAACACGTTCTATATTCTCTTTTATTCCTTCTTTTAAGGCGTTCTTTTTGTCAATTTGTAAACCAGATCGCGCGAACCTTTCATCATTAAAGTGCTCATGGTTATAAAACGCATCCCTGTCTTCCATATCATCATTCTGATATGCCAGGCCATTGGCGGGTGAAAAAACTTCACGAACAGCATATTCTGTATCCCGGGAGATTTTGCCCTTTTCATATGTGGGCAGAGAAGCAAGATGAGTAATATTTAAACCGGACAATAAGACCACTTTTTCTTCCTTAAGGAGCTCAGCTAGTCCGACAGGCACCAAGACTAACCTGGAAATGAGATTTAGTGGCTTACCATTTATGTTGATCACCAAATACCTGACACGGTGAGAAACCTCATCAAATAATAATTCACTCACTTTACCTACTTCCTGGTTTTGAAGTCCAATTACTTTCCAGTTCCTAATGTCCGGTTCTCCTTTCACCATTTCAAATTCGCTGGAATGAAGTTCTTTAAGATAACTGGTGCGCACATGGTCTGCTTGTAACATAATACTCTTTTTTTTACTTATGACACGAATGTTGTTGAAGAAGGCAAATCCCGGTATATCACCAAGCCCGTTGATTTTGTAGGCAGAGGGTATGCTGTAGGATTCTTTTCATGCATGTAATAATAAATTCCGCCGGCTATCAAAATAATAATTAAAAATAACCATAGCCAAAGAAAGCTGTGGTGTTTTCGTTGAACATGTAACTCTGCCATATTGAATTATTTTTTTGATTAAATGATATGATTATCTTTAAACAGTCCACCAGTACTCAACTCAAATCATGCCCGGGTGACATAATCCCGCGTTTTTAATTAATCTCCTGAAAATGAAACCAATATGTAAATACAAAACAAGGATGAAAATAATAACTGTAGAATCTTTTACCGGAAGCCGCTACTGAAATCACCGACCTGATCAACTTTCTGTTCTGATGCCCCCCGCTAGGTCAATCGGGCCTGGCTGTTTTGATCATAATGGGTAATCGCTACCCCATTACATGATGATTACTTTAAAATTTCGCCATCCTTCTTCAAATCTCATGGTTCATCCTGCTGGTTTTAAACGTAGGAAGCCCTTTCACGGGAACGATTTCTAACATTTCAAATCCCGGAATTTTGCTCGTGGCAGAGTTATTGACTCATATACAGAAACCCACTCATGTAATCGCCCCCAAAGTTTTGTTATCGGCATCCGCAACCTAATTCCGTCAAATACTTCTTTCATCAATGAAAACTGCAATTGTTTTTTTCTTCCTGCTTTTTTCCTTTACAGTTATTAATGCCCAGTCTCCGTCTGCTGATACAATCGTTCCATCAAAGGGTCATATAGAACAACAATTAAAGGAAATCAGAAAACGACAAATCGTTCTTCATTCCGATTCAACAAAGAATGGAAATGTGCCCGTAAAAACAGCACATCTGGACACCACAAAAAATAATAAATACAATGATCTCCTTGATGATGATCCGCTGTACAATA
>DATCAO010000495.1:0-3904 GCA_036512575.1 Puia sp. | reverse complement strand
GGACACGCAAATGATACATTAATTTCTCCAGCACCGCATTGCTGAGAGGCATATATACAACAAGCACCTGGTATTTGGTGTGGTTGCCCAATACATGGTGGCCCCACTCCCAGTTAAATGTATGGCCGAGGTGAAGCTGGCAACTTTTACCAGTTTTATATAAAGGGTCAAGCACTTCCCAGTTAGTCGTTACCCTTTTTTCAAGAAAGGACCTGGAGGCGCTTACCAATTTAATGGTTTCTATAAATGAATCAATGAGGTTATGATAAAAAGCTTTGGCAATTGTAACCCGCTCTGCATTTGATTTTTCCGGGAAAGCGATTTCGAGGTTTTGCATCACGACCTTCTTCCGGTAGCCAATCAGATAATAAACAATCCCGTACATTCCGTCCGAAATGATATATAATAAACGCATCGGCAGCAGGGAAAGCAGGTAAAAAAAGCCGAATACTATATAATACATAGGATTCGAATATACCAAATTACCAAATCTAATCCCAATACCTCCTGCGTAAGTATTCCGGGCAGTATGACTACCAAAAACGGGTCTGCACGATTTCTCATGTAAAGGAGCACCAAAAGCTATCCACCTGTTTGAAGGTTTAGTACATTTACATAATGAATGATATCTTATGCAACTGAACAGTTATTTAGCAGACAGTTTTAATTACAATGATCAGACTAATAAAACACTGTTAGGCAAAATCAAATTGCTCAACGACAAAACTGAAGCCATAAAATTATTCAGTCACCTGATCAACTGCCAGTATAAATGGATGGCCAGAATTAAACAGGATCCCAAAGCAAAAACATTAAGCTGGTGGGAACCGGTTTATGCTATTGACGACTTAGAATCTGAATGGACGAAAAGTATAAACCCGTGGCTTGAATATATTTCTAAACAAACTGAAGAGGAATTATCAACTGAAGTTGTATTTATTGGAATGGACAGCGCAAACTGGGCTGCTACGCCGAAGGATATTGCTTTGCAATTAAATTATCATTCCATTCATCATCGGGCACAAATACAAACGATCATACGGCAACAGGGCATTGAACCCGATTTTGTTGATTATATCGGCACCAGGTATAGGAAACTTAGTTAAACATCAGTATGGCTTATTCCCGACACAAAAACAAAGATTCCACCTTTATTCATTACAAGAAATCCAGGGATCTGAGATACCCTGCAGCGGCGGAATACGTTTCGAAGTTTTGCCCATGGAATGACCTGTCCTTGTTGTATACAAACTGAATAAAGCAATGATTTCGGAAGACTCATTTACTAAAATGGCACTTTCTTTTCCCGGTACCGGGCAAACACCTCATTTCGATAGGATAGGATTCAAGGTGATGGGGAAGCGCATGTTCTGTACTTATCTGGCCAAAAATAATACGGTGAATATTTTTCTGACTCCTAAAGAACAACGCATTTTTTGTAGAATGACTGCTGGAAACATCTATCCGGTTCCGAACAAATGGGGTGAAAAAGGGGCGACAACCTTTGAACTCGACAAAGTTCCAAAAGAAATCGTATTGGAAGCCCTTCTTTCAGCATATAACGAAGTGATGAAACCAAAAAAATAGAAAACCATTGTGCTTTGCATGTCAGCAGCTACCCTCAAGAACCACGTTGTCCGGAACTCCGATGATAAAACGTAATTTTGCCAGTTAACTCAATAAACACCCAAAGACAAATAGTATGAATTTCGTAAGTGGGACAAAAACATATTTTCAAAGTGAACTCCAGCAAATAATGTTTCGACTATGGACTATTTTAATAGGATGAATCCGTGAAAATAAAAATCTTGTTATTCGCACTCATCGTATGCCAGTGCACCCACGCCCAGTCTGTTTCAAAAAATGAAGCGGAGCGCGCTGAACGGAAGGAGATTGCCAAGGCCATGGAAAACTCCCTCAAACTGGAATTACTAGATATTTACTATCCACTTGCACTGGATACCGTGTACGGCGGCTTTCTCTCTACCTTCACCTACGATTTCAAACCTACGGGCAGTCAGCAGAAAATGATCGTTACGCAGAGCCGCCACACATGGACAAATGCAAAAGCCGGATTGCGATATCCAGAAAAACCCTATTACCGAGCTGACGCCATCGCCGGATTCCATTTTCTCGCCGACAAAATGTGGGATAAACAATATGGCGGATTCTATTCTATGGTGACCCGTACAGGAGAACTCCCGCCCGGTGATGCAGCCGGTAAAAATGCTTATGGAAATGCGTTTGGCATGTATGCTCTCGCTGCATATTACCAGCTAACCGGCGATACCGCTGCACTTGGGCTGGCAAAAAAAACGTTCTACTGGCTGGAAACCCATAGCCACGACCCGGTACATAAAGGATATTTCCAACACCTGCAGCGGGATGGCACACCAATCCAAAGAACAAAAAATACACCTGCTTTTGCGGAAACAGGATATAAGGATCAGAACAGTTCCATCCACCTGCTGGAAGCGCTGACCGCCTTGTATGAAGTATGGAAGAATCCGCTGGTAAGGGAACGCCTGCAGGAAATGCTTTTCCTGATCCGCGATACCATCATCACGCCCAGGGGAAACCTTCAACTTTTTTTTCAGTGGAACTGGACACCAGTCTCCATTGTAGACTCCACCCGCGATTTTATAACACATCATCATAACCTGGACTATGTATCCTTTGGCCACGACGTGGAAACAGCCTATCTCATGCTCGAAGCTTCACAGACACTGGGATTTAAAAATGATACCGTCACATTGATGATTGGCAAAAAGCTGGTCGATCACGCATTAAAAAATGGCTGGGACAAATCCGTGGGCGGATTTTATGATGAAGGATTTTATTTCGAAGGCGATACAGCTATTACCATTCTGAAAGAAAGCAAAAACTGGTGGGCACAGGCCGAAGGTTTGAACAGCCTGCTGCTGATGTCGGATTATTTTCCCAATGACCCGCACAATTATTTTGAAAAATTCAAAACCCTCTGGGTATATACACAGACTTATCTGATCGATCATCAACACGGTGACTGGTACGACGAAGGTCTCGACAAATCTCCTGAACGAAAAACTGCACTAAAGAGTCAGATCTGGAAAGCAACTTACCACAACTATCGGTCGTTGAGTAATTGCGTTGAGCGGCTTAATAGTTATTAGTTGTTAGTTGTTAGCGTCCAGTGCGAGATAACCATAATTAATCAGGATCTTGAATTGTACCTTTAACAACTTACAGCTAACAACTAATAACTATTGAGGATGTGGTCCGCTGCCAACACCAAAAACAGGTAATCAGTTGTTCCCCCACCGAGCACGTACTCCCCCTGCTGCCAGAGATAAGGCCAATTCAGCAGTTCAGGAAAATCTGGCCGGATCAGAGCTGTGCCGGAAGTGATGCCCCCGGGAATGTATGACCAGTCCGCGCGGTTAAATCCATAAGCCGTCGTCATGGAATTCGCACCGACACCCGAAACAAAGGATGCGGTATTATCACCGGGATGGCAGCCGAGAACAAAATTCAATGCGCTCAGCATATACGAGGTGGGAAAGATTTCCGGGAAAGCCGTATGTAAAAAATACTGGCGGTAACCGAAACGCTGGATATCCCAGCCCGCGCCCCAGATATTCGGTCTGTACGGAACACCATAGGGCGTTTTTAAACCATCGGCTTTGATCTGCCCATAATATGCTTTTACAGAATCGGTCACCCGGTTTTTAAATGATTCATCATGGATCATCGGAAGAACCGATCCCACCAACCACGCCGTCTGTCCAATGCGAGCGGAAATTTCGGCAACATGTCCCGTTAAAAAATCAATATAAATTTTATTACCTGTCGATTTCAGTAATTCAACAGCCAGCGCCAATCGTTCCATCGGATTTCTTTCTTTAGTATCCTTCCATACTGTTTC
>DATCAO010000494.1:0-2450 GCA_036512575.1 Puia sp. | reverse complement strand
CAGGGAACCGTCGTTAAGGGCGTGAATTCACTGGCAGAAATGGTCAGCCGTCTGCAAGCTCCCCGTAAGATGATGATGTTGGTGCCTGCCGGAAAAGCTGTGGATGACGTCATCCGGTCGCTTTTACCGCTGGTTTCGCCGGGAGACATCATCATCGACGGAGGTAATTCTCATTATACAGATACCCTGCGCCGGGTCAACGAAGTCCGCGAAAAAGGTTTCCACTTTATGGGAATCGGCATTTCGGGAGGCGAACGTGGCGCACGTACCGGCCCAAGTATCATGCCGGGCGGAGATACCGAAGCCTATGAAAAAGTAAAACCCATATTGGAAGCCGTTTCGGCTAAAGTGAAAGACAGTCCCTGCGTGGCCTACCTGGGCAAAGGAGCCGCCGGCCACTATGTAAAAATGGTGCATAACGGCATTGAATATGCGATTATGCAGCTGATCAGTGAATCTTATCAGCTGCTTCGGCGGGGTAAAGGACTCAGCAATGATGAATTGCATAAAGTGTATAAGTCCTGGAACGAGGGCGACTTGCAATCTTACCTGATTGAAATCACCCGGGATATCTTTATGCAGCCAGACGATAAAACACAAAACCGCCTGGTAGATATGATACTGGACAAAGCGGGTGCCAAGGGTACCGGCAAATGGACATCGCAGGATTCTATGGACATGGGCATCCCCGTTCCGGTAATTGATATCGCTGTATCGCTTCGCGACCTTTCGGCTGCAAAAGAAGAACGGGTTCAGGCATCAACCTTATATAAATCCGGCACCCACGAAATTGCCGTTCCCGATGAAGTATTTATTACCCAGCTGGCCGACGCACTTTATTTTTCCATGATCATCTGTTATGCCCAGGGACTGGCTCTGTTGTTTAAAGCATCATCTGAACTGAAGATGGACATCCCGCTCACGGAAGTAGTCAGGATCTGGCGCGGCGGATGTATTATCCGGTCTGCCCTGCTGGACATTTTTTATAAAGCGTTTACAGAAAATCCCGGGCTTCCCAACCTTTTGCTGGATCAACATGTTGCTTCGATCCTGCAGCTTAAAAAACAGCATATGGTCTCGGTGATCCTGCATGCCACACAAACAGGATATCCGGTTGCAGCTCTCATGAACTCCCTCTGTTACCTGGAAGCCTATCGCAGTGAATTTTTACCAACAAACCTGATCCAGGCGCAAAGAGATTATTTTGGTGCACACACCTATCAGCGGGTGGATATGCCGGGCAGTTTTCACACAGAGTGGGGATCTTACGACAATTAAAAACTTGTATGGAAAATCATAAAAGACCTCCTGCTACCGTCCTTTTTATTTTCGGCGGCAGCGGCGACCTGAATTTCAGAAAATTATCTCCTGCGCTCTATAATCTATTTATCGATAACTGGATGCCGGAACAATTCAGCATCGTGGGTATTGGCAGAACTCCTTACAGCGATGCCGATTACCGGACACGCCTGCTCGATGGCGTTAAACAATTCAGCAGGAGAAAAGATATTGCCGACGCACAATGGCAATTGTTTTCCCAGCATGTATCCTATCTGAAGATGGATGCCGAAAAAGATGAAAATTATTCCCCGATCTCAGACCTGATCCAAAAAAAGGAAAAAGAGTTCGGCGAACATCCGAACATCATTTTTTATATGGCCGTGGCTCCGCAACTGGTCCCGGACATTGCAAAAAAACTCGGACAGGAAAATATTTCACACGACAAGGCCTGTACGCGCATTGTGATTGAAAAACCTTTTGGTCATGACCTCGAGAGTGCTCACGCACTCAATGAACTCCTGATGAGCATGTTCGATGAAAAACAGATTTACAGGATAGACCATTACCTGGGTAAGGAGACGGTGCAGAATATCCTGGCGCTTCGTTTTGCAAATGCATTGTTTGAACCTCTGTGGAATCGCAATTATATCGAACATGTGCAAATTACGGCAGCAGAAACGGTGGGATCGGAAGGAAGAGGAGCATATTATGAAGGCGCCGGCACACTCAGGGATATGGTGCAGAACCATATTCTCCAGCTGATCTGCATGATCGCCATGGAAGCACCGGTTTCATTTGATGCCGACGAAATCCGGAATAAAAAAGTGGATGTGCTCAATGCCATTCGCAGAATAAACCGGGAAGACGTAGGAAAATTTGCAGTGAGGGGACAATATGGGTCCGGCTGGATGGAGGGAGAAAAAGTGTCCGCTTACCGGGAAGAAAAAAACGTGGATCCGAAATCAACGGTAGATACTTTTGCAGCCGTCAAATTTTATATCGATAACTGGAGATGGCAGGATGTTCCTTTTTATATCAGGACGGGGAAACGACTGCATGAGAAAACCACCGTCATCAATATCCAGTTTCGTCCGGCACCCAGTTATGCATTCCCGCCGGAAGCCGCGGAAACCTGGCGGGCCAACCGGCTCACCATCAGCATCCAGCCC
>DATCAO010000493.1:0-6357 GCA_036512575.1 Puia sp. | reverse complement strand
TGCCGGGGGCGCCACTTCTCCGCCGATCTTTCGGGCGGCGTTGAGGATGGATGTACCGGGTTCCACTTCGATATTGATATTATCGATCGTGACTTTAAACATTTTCTTTTCGTCGGCCATTTTTAAAGCTTAACGCGCAACGCTCAACGCGCAACGCATATTTTATAATCTAAGGCGCTTAACGTTTGCCCACTCCCTACGCAACCAATACCGGTTCCAACGGATCTGCGTAGTGGGCGAGCCCAAAATTCCTAACCTGGCTTTCCTGCGGATTGGCAATATGCCATTCGAATTCGTCCCTGAAATGACGGATCGCAGCGGCTACGGGCCACGCTGCGGCATCACCCAGAGGACAGATCGTATTGCCTTCAATTTTACGTTGTATATCCCAGAGTAAATCAATATCACTCTGCTTTCCTTTTCCTTTTTCGATATTCATCAGGATTTTTTCCATCCAGCCCGTTCCTTCGCGGCATGGTGAACATTGTCCGCAGCTTTCGTGTCGGTAGAACCTGGCGAGGGTGAGGGTGTGTTTCACCACGCACTGGTCTTCATCCAAAACAATAAATCCTCCTGATCCCATCATGGAACCTTTTGCAAATCCGCCGTCGGAAAGGCTTTCATAATTCATGAGCCTTTTTTCTCCTTTTACGGTTTTGAGGAGGAGGTTTGCGGGAAGGATGGGTACGGAAGATCCGCCGGGTATGCAGGCTTTCAGTCTTTTTGCTTTCGCGATACCGCCGCACCATTCGTCGCTGTAAATAAATTCTTCAACAGAAATCGTCATGTCGATTTCGTATACGCCGGGTTTGTTGATGTTGCCGCAGGCTGAGATCAGTTTGGTTCCGGTCGATTTGCCGATACCGATTTTTGCATATTCCTCACCACCTATATTAATGATGGGTACTACTGCGGCGAGTGTTTCCACATTGTTCACTACCGTCGGCCGGTCCCAGGCTCCTTTCACCGCGGGGAAAGGTGGTTTGATTCGTGGGTTTCCGCGTTTGCCTTCCAGGCTTTCCAGCAGGGCTGTTTCTTCACCGCAGATATAGGCACCCGCACCGCGGTGTACATAGATCTCGAGGTCGAAGCCGGTGTCCAGAATATTTTTTCCCAAAAATCCATTGGCTTTTGCTTCAGCGATCGCCGTTTCCAGGATGTCGATGATCCAGGCGTATTCACCCCGGATATAAATATAGGTTACATGGGATCCGAGTGCATAGGAAGAAACAATCAATCCTTCGATGAGGAGGTGTGGAAGAAATTCCATCAGGCAGCGGTCTTTGAACGTGCCGGGTTCGCTTTCGTCTGCATTGCAGACGAGGTGACGGGGAACGCCTTCGGGTTTGGCAATGAAACTCCATTTCATCCCTGTAGGAAATCCTGCACCACCGCGGCCGCGGAGACCGCTCTTCTTGACTTCGTCCGTAACCTGGTCGGGCGTCATCTGCTTCAGTGCTTTTTCCACACTTAGGTAACCACCTTCCCTGCGATAAACATTATAGGTTCGGATACCCTCTACGCCTGCTTTTTCCAATAATAATTTTCTTCCCATGCCGTATGAAAATTAAAACTTCAATAGTAAAAAAATAGATCTGGTCATCCCTTTTTTTAAGCTTTTCTAACTTTTAGCCACGACATCCTTATAAGAGCTCCGGTAAATAAAACAAATGAAATATTAAACATCGTTATTTTAGTTTTTGCATCTACGGTCATTAAATTGGCCACTGCGCCAATGACAATGGCCAAAGCAATAAATACTTTGACGCTAATATTCAGGTATCGTTTTATCATTCCATTTTAATTATTTGCAGCGGCTGTTTTACGGCAGTCTGCTATAATGCTGTCTACTTTTTCTTTTGTCAGATGTTCGCGGTATGATTTTCCCAGCTGCATCATCGGTGCATAACCGCAGGCACCCAGGCATTCTACCGTTTTCAATGTGAACATCCCGTCATGCGTCGTTTCTCCCACGGCGATATTCAAAGTTGACTGTATATATTTTATGATCTCATCGCTGCCGTTGATCATGCAGGGGCCGGTCTGGCAGACTTCAAAAACATACTTACCCAACGGCTTCAGGTTGTACATGGAGTAGAATGTGGCCACTTCATACACTTCCACAGGCAGTAAGTTCAGCAATTCCGCGACGTAGTCCATGGTTTCCGTGCTCAGCCATCCGCCAAAATGATCCTGTGCCAGATGCAGTACCGGCAGCAATGCACTTTTTTGTTTGCCTTCCGGATACCTGGCGATCAGTTCTTTTACTTTTGCCAGTTTTTCCGGAGGAAAAGATAATTGACTTAGAGACTTTTCCAATTATTAATTATTATTTATTAATGGTCAGTTCAATTTATAATTCTTAATTCCATTCATAATTACCACATATGCACAATTTCACATTTGCCACACTCTAACTATGCATCCATCTCTCCCGCAATCAGGTTCAGGCTGCTCATCGTCAGCACCGCATCGCTGAGCATGGATCCGCGGGTCATTTCTGAATAGGCCTGATAATAAATAAAACAGGGCCTGCGGAAGTGCAAACGATAAGGTGCGCGGCCGCCATCACTGATCAGGTAGAAACCCAGTTCACCATTTCCTCCTTCCACGCTGTTGTACACTTCACCCGGAGGAATTTCCGTTTCACCCATTACGATCTTGAAATGCCAGATCAGGGCTTCCATCTTAGTATATACGTCTGATTTTTTCGGAAGAAAGTATTCCGGCACATCGGCATGATATACTTCAGCTTCCGCTCCGGTAAATTCCTGCACTTTGCGGTAAGCCTGTTCAATAATTTTCATAGACTCCCACATTTCTTCGTTGCGCACGAGGAAGCGGTCGTAGGTATCGCCGGTTTTACCTACCGGAATTCTGAAATCAAAATCCTCGTAACTGGAATAGGGTGTATGAACGCGCACATCATAATCCACGCCTGCAGCGCGCAGGTTCGGACCGGTGAATCCGTAATTCAGTGCTCTCTCTGCACTGATGGCACCGGTACCGATGGTGCGGTCCATAAAAATGCGGTTGCGGTTAAACAGGTATTCAAATTCTTTCAGCACCGCCGGATATTCCCTGAGGAATTTCTCCAGTTTTTCAAAAACAGTCGTATTGAAATTCCTTTCAAAACCACCGATCCTGCCCATATTGGTGGTGAGGCGTGAACCGCAGATCTCTTCATAAATCTCATAGATCAGCTCCCGGTATTGCATAACGTAGAGGAATCCGGTGAAGGCGCCGGAGTCTACTCCGACGACTGAATTACAGATCAGGTGATCTGAAATGCGCGCCAGCTCCATGATGATCACCCGCATATAGTCGACGCGCTTGGGCGTTTTGATGCGCAATAATTTTTCACAGACCAGGTGCCAGCCCATATTGTTGATGGGAGATGAGCAGTAGTTCAGGCGATCTGTAAGCGGTGTGATCTGGTATAGCGGTCTTCTTTCGGCAATTTTTTCGAATGCGCGGTGGATATAACCAACCGTCTGTTCTGCTGAGACAATTCTTTCACCATCGAGTTCCAGGATATTTTGAAAAACGCCATGGGTGGCCGGGTGGGTGGGACCCAGGTTCAGCGTAGTGGTCGTCTTTTCTATACTCCCCTCGGGGAGTTTTATGTGGTGCTCACTCATAATAATAGTACGAGAGTATGGGAGTATGGGAGTATGGAGGTGAAAAACACTTTTTCCAAATTCCTGACAGCCCTTTTCATTTATTTATTTTTTTAGAAAAAAATCAATACTTATCTCAAATTGCATCGCACGGTTAAATATCATACTCCCATACTCCCATACTCCCATACTCCCATACTCCCATACTCCTATACTCTCATATTTTGGCCGCTAACGGCCAAACATCTCATCATCCTTGTCAATCCGCGTCTGATCTTCCAGCGGGTATTCCTTGCGCATCGGGAAATAAGTCATCTCATCCACATTAAGAATCCGTTTCAGGTTAGGGTGACCGACAAAATTCACTCCGTAGAAATCAAAGGTTTCCCTTTCCATCCAATTGGCGGACTCATACAATTTGGTGGCCGTAAACACATCCGGTTTTTCAATATCCGTAAATACTTTATACCGGATTCTGATATTGTCCACGAGATTATGCAGGTGATAGACGACGGCGAGCTCCCTGCCCTTCTGGCCGGGATAGTGAACAGCCGTGAGGTCGGTCAGGAATTGAAAACGCAATTCCGGATCGTCATATAGGAATTGAAGCAGTTTCAGGTTCAGGTCTTTCGGCGACTCGAAGGTGAGCATCTCATAGGGTTCTTCGAATCCGCTCACAGACTCGCCAAACTGTAACTGCAGACGTTGTTTGATATATTGATTGTCCATTACGATCTGAAAATTTGGTCCCGCCTGCGGCGGGATGAAAATTATTTTATGCCATAACTCTGCATCAGCTCCCGGTATCTTTCGCCGTTGCGGCGGCGGATGGATTCTTCTCCAACCAGGTCCTGTATGCGCATAAAACCATCCAGGATGCCTTCGGGTCTTGGCGGACAACCGGGCACATATACGTCCACAGGGATGATCTGGTCAATACCCTGCAATACGGAATAGGAATCGAAAATACCACCTGAAGATGCGCAGGCTCCCACGGCCATTACCCAGCGGGGCTCGGCCATCTGCAGGTATACCTGTTTTAATATGGGGCCCATCTTTTTGGCAATAGTTCCCATCACCATGAGCAGGTCGCACTGACGCGGAGAAAACCCAAGACGTTCTGCACCAAAACGGGCCAGGTCGTAATGAGAGGCCATGGTGGCCATAAATTCAATTCCGCAACAGGAGGTGGCGAAAGGCAGGGGCCACATGGAATTTTTCCTGGCCAGCCCGACTGCATCGCTGAGTTTGGTTGCAAAAAAACCATCCCCGGTATGGCCGGGCGGCATATCCACCATGCTGATACTGTTTTTGGTATCTGCAGGCACCGTATTCACATTAAATCGTACTGGTCTGGCCATGTTATTCAGTTTAACACCCGGTCTGCAATCCGGCAGACGGGTGGGTCATAATCATAACGCCGGCGAGCATCGCGGTTTCCTAAGGGCTTCAATCTTCCCATTGCAACGCGCCCTTCTTGATGATATATATAAAGCCAATCAGAAAAAACGCGACAAACAATAATACTTCGCCAAATCCACTCCACTTCAGTTCCCGGAAATTCACTGCGTAGGGATAAAAGAAAATGACTTCCACATCGAACAGGACGAATAAAATAGCGATCAGAAAATATTTGATTGCCATGGGTTGCCGCGCATTGCCGACGGAGGCAATGCCACTTTCGAAATTCTTCAATTTCTCTTCCGTATTCCGTTTGGGGCCCAGTAGGTGGGTAACGCCGAGCACCAAAAAAACAAAAGCGCCGGCAAAGAGTAACTGAATGGCAATCGGCAGATAGTCACCCGCACTATTCGCAGTGGAAACTCCATTTACTGACTGCAGGAAATAAATCATCATATGTGTATTCCGTTGCGTGACAAAAGTAATACAGGAGGCGCAGATTTCATGGGAATGTTTTGACCCGCATCCGGAATAAAAAAGCCCCCGCCTGGTGGCGGGGGCTGATATCAACAGTTCATAATCTGTTAATGCGTTATTTTCCGGATTGGCTTGGACCACCCTTGGATTTTTGTGCCGGCTGTTTGGCAGGTTTGGACAACATTTCTATAATTTTTGGTGCTGAAGGATTGGTCGGATCCACTTCCAATACCTTCTGCATATAAAATATTGCTTTTTGTTTATCCTTCTTTATATCATTATAGTAGCTGGCCAGATAAAAATAGGCACCGACTATCTGACTCTTGTATTTGGCTGAATCCGGAATGGATCTGGCAAATGAAATGAGTTTTTCATATGCTTCCACAGCAAGCCCCTGGGAATTCAGGCTGTCGTCCTGGGCCTGTTTGCTTTTTGCACACCAGAGGTATCCGAACACCTCGTTGGGGTATTTGGATTCATAGGTTCCGCAAAAAATACTGTCTGCTTTTTTATAATTTCCCGCGGAATAATTGGCCATCCCATATTTAAACAAGTCGGAATTGTTCGGGTTTTTTAAAGAATTGTATACGGCGCCGGATATATAAGCTGCCGCCTGTTTATCGTGTATTTGTTTGGCGAGATCCATGGCCTCACCGGCAAATTTTGTTTTATCTGCATCCAGGGTATCCATGGCAATTGCGCGGGCATAATATTGAAATGCCAAGGCTTTTGTTGCTGAATCCTGCAGTTTCCCATATATCTTTCCATATTCTTCAAAGTCCGTGCTCAGGATGATCGTAGAGTCGGCCTTGGATAAAAAATTCGCCATCGCTTCCCGGGCGGCAGTATAATCACCGAG
>DATCAO010000492.1:0-2926 GCA_036512575.1 Puia sp. | reverse complement strand
AAGACTGATTTTTGCTGTAAACATCTACCGTACTGCAAAAGATGTACTGTTCGGTTTTACCTTCAAAAGCACGTAAGGATGATAACGCATCTTCCGTCTCATAACCAACCATGTCAATGACACAATCAAAGGGACCCTGATTTTGAATCTTTTTCTCAAAATCGTCGTGGTTTGTACGGTCACCCGTAATTTGTTTAACTCCGCTCGGTAAATCCTGCATCGTCTGATGCCGGTTAAATACAGAAATGTCACAGTCTTTGTACTGGACCTCCCTGAGAATCCAGCGACTTATATTTCCTGTTCCACCGATTATCAATAATTTCATTTAACCTATTATTTTCAATTCAAATTGTCAACAAACTAGCCGGTAAGGTTTTTTTTACCGCATCTTTTTCAGAATTGCTGGGATTCAATTTTTTAGAAAGCCAGATCGTATTGGCCAGAATCAATGTCAATAACACCAGGGCGACCCGTAAAGCCATTTCCTCGGATATTCTAAAATATAAAAACATGAAAACACCCGCTCCGCCCAAACGACCCACCAAACGGATACATTCATTGTCGATCAGATAAGCATATTCGTCTCTTTTTTCCACGGACGAAGCAAAATCTACTGAACGCATAAGTGTTGACCGGAAAGCGAGCTCCTGCAGAGGTTTGGAAAGAATGAAACTAACCTGGAAAAATATAACACCCAGAGCAGAATACATCAGACCGAAAACAGACGAACCGCAAAAAATAATAACCACAGCCGCTATGACCATTTGTGTACGATTAGCCGGCGAAGAAAATCTTCCTGCCAGGTAAACTACGGATATCGAGATGAGCGTACTGGCTGATTCTACCACCCCCAATGAAGACTCATTGCCTAAAAATTTCAGTATCAGCAAGGTTGGCAAGATTAGTGTACAACCCTCCACGATTCCAAGGGCCAGAGAGTATAAGCGCATCTGGTTCCATCGCGGGATAAAATGAAAATACAAAAACCGGCGAATAACCGGATTGCGGAAATTTCCCTTACGCAAAATCAGGCCGGCAAATAAAACCAATAGCAAAGCCAATACAATCACCACCTGATAAGCCTGGTTTGGCTTGAAACCGAACCGGGCTGAATGACCAATGAAAAAACCGGAAGAAAATGCAGTCAGAATGTCTGCAATAACGGTTGCAAAGAGTTCAATGCTGTTAAAATAATTCCGGTTTTCATCATTTGTCTTCATAAGGGCCATATACATCCGGCAGGACCAATATATACCCATTCCTGTACCGGTAACGAATCCAAGGGTAATGACCACCGGATAACTGGTTTTTTCAAGGAAAAATAATGTCATCAGCGCCATTACACAGCCCATCATACTTAGAAAGAAAATATTTTTAATCCGAAACCGTCGCAGCAGGAATCCGTTTACAATATAACCAACAGGGACACCGATGAATCCACTACAATTTGAAGTAAAAAGAAGCGCAAAGTCCGGCCTTTGTCGCCAGATAAACGCATTTGAAAAAATAATATCCAAAGGAATTACAAGACTATAGAGGGTGTTTACCAGTAACAATATTTTTGCATCCCGGCTGAATACGGACAGGTCAATTAATTTTTTTTTGACAATTTTTTCCATTGGCCAACAATTCGACTACAAAAGTTACATACAATCCCTAAAGCGGCAAACCCATAATTAGTATAGTACAGTATAGTATGCTTAACAAATATTAGGATTCTTTTCTAATTAAACAAAATTTATTTATCAAGGCTTATTTTAAGTTATCTGCCGGTGATGTCCCTGATCTGACTGAGTATATCCTCCCGTTCAAACACTTCCTTCCAGCCATCCCTAAACAAAACAGGTCTGGCCCGTTTACTGATCTTATAAGCGGCGTCACTAAAAGAACCCCTGACTTCCTGAAAAATAACTGCGATCTGAATACGTAAATGGCCTAAAACAAAATCGCGAGCAGCGTCCGGGGGTACCCCTAGTTCAATAATGCGGTCATACCCTTCTTTTATAACTTCCATACAGGTTTGAGCCAGTGTTTCAACCATAGCAGGTTCCAACATGGCCATCTGTTCCAGAGAAATTCGGTGGACTCTGAAAATGGGTTGGTACATAAGGGAAGACACGTGTTCCCCGAGCTGATAATGGGTTTCAGTACCCTTCATCAATGCCACGACAATGGACTGTTTGGCTGAAATACCACCGTAAAAATCGCGAAAAGCTGCCTCGGAAGGCTCCCAGTTAAATATTGATGGATGACAGGGATGAGCGATTACATAACCCAGGTCATCCCGCTGGAAAATCACTCCATCCATGGGAGCGGCAGGATCCAGCGTCAATACCAGGGCACCGGTCTTCATTAGCGGAATTATACTTTCTGACAATTTACCGATAATGGTATCCGGTAAAGCCAGAATAACCACATCACTCATCGGAACCACATCCAGCTGAACTGAAGGTGTGATGCCCCTGCCGGTTAGGCTGGATATACCTGCAGGACTGACTTCCAGATAACGTACATCGTACACGTTCTGTTTTAAAAAATTGTCGGTCAGCCGCAGGCCCATTTTTCCGCCGGCTCCTACCAGTGTAATCATTTTCATACTGTATGTGTAATTGGTTTTGTTAAAAATACATAATTTTATTAAATACAGTAGAGTAGAGTTGAGAAAACCTATGAATATGAAATTACGAGCCGGTTTCCTGACGATGTCTTACGAACAGGGATTTCTGCGAGATATAAACTATAACGACATCCCTTTCATTAACATGATTTATTTCAATATCCGAACCAAAAACTGGGACACCATACCCATGTCCATGGTCGTGGAAGACATTGTACAGGAAGTGGATTGCTTTTCTATTTCATATGAGGCGGTATCCAAAAAAGGTGAAATTGAAATGTATTGGAAAATAACGATTACCGGATCAGC
>DATCAO010000491.1:0-8899 GCA_036512575.1 Puia sp. | reverse complement strand
GTTTAGATATCTCTCTTCTACTATGTCTGGTCTGATGTAATGTTCACCGGCTAAAACCCTGCCTTCAATCCTGTCATTCAATAATTCTAAAGAATCTGTAGATAAATAAATCACATTTATTGAAAAGCCTCGTTTTTGAGTTTCCAATAAAAATTTCCAGGTGTCTAGATCAGCAAGATTCGTTTCTATAGCAAATGATTCTCTTTTCTCCAGATACCCATTCATAAGTTTTATCGCTTCCCGATTACTATACTCCTGGGTATTCAATGATGCTATCCCGCTGTTTCGGACTGCATTTGCAATCTCATCTGAATTAATTATTGGGATCTGCGCTGGGATTATATCAAATGAAGAAGTTGTTTTACCAATTCCGTTAGGTCCCGCTAGTACGAATAGATCTGGAGGCATTACTGAGGGTTTTTACCACTACTTTACGACCATTTGCATGTTCTGCTATTATACGACCACCTTCAATATAATAAATTGGAAGACCCTTATAGAAAGCTTTCTCTTTTGCCCGCCTTAAAATTGACGAAGCTGCCTGGTTAAGCTCGCTGGAATTCATTTTGAAGCTTGATTTCAAAGCCCCTCCGTATCTTAGTAAAATCGGTTTATCTGTTGTTTTCATCTAAGAATAACTTGAAATAAAGATACAAAAATTAGCCGTTAAACCCATTGATATTTTCGGTTTTTTGCTTGCTTTATTTATTCATGCCGGTCTTTCGATTTTGAGTTAAAAGGATAAACCTCGCTTCTTCTTTTTCTTTTTCTTCGGCAACAGAATATGTGGTTCGCTTTCAAAATTAGCTTTCAAAATCTTTTGAAAGCCATTTTGAGTTTTATTATTCAGTAGATTTTTTTCCAAGGCGGGTGTTTTATTTAGTTTCTTCTTTAAAAGTAATGATTGGCCCTTCAAATTTGACTCTAACATGTTTCCAATCTTTGACAGCGAATACCCAACCTGGCTTCCTTTTGTATACACTTTCTCCGGGTCCTTAAAAGCTATTCCTCTACTTTTTATCACCTCATATCCCAGCGAGTTCATTTGCTTTTCAAATCCTTCAAATGAGTTGGAACGAAATAATGATCTTGAAATATCTGACTTCAATTTTTCCCTTCGGACGTCCAAACGTGGGAGATCCCGATATAGTTTAGGCTGGAATTTTCTGGGGCTTTGTACCGGTGTCAGGTTAAACTTCTTTTCCATATTCCGGCAGAAATCAGACATCTTTTTATAATTATTGCTATCCGATAAGGTCTTTCCATCAAAACCCACCCGGTTAACAACTATATGAATATGCTGGTGTTTGGTATCATTATGCTGTATTACAACTGACTGATTTTTTTCAAAACCCAGATTTAGAGCACATTCCCTGGCTATTTCTTTAAGTTTCTCCGGGCTGAGTATTTCACCTGGGGGAAAGCTCAACGTGATATGCATGACCTTATTGGCTAGACGTGGGTTGGTATTACCCAGATCTTCAAACTGGCTGATTATTTCCTTTTTGTTACCGTAAACATAATTGCATTCCAGAATCTGCGCCCGACTTCCCTTTTCTTCCTGTCCCGGCTTATTGCTAAGGCAATAGTTCAAACATTTCCGTAATGATTTTCCCAGAATAATTTTCCCGATCATTGCAGGTATGATTTAATCAGTGGTAGAATTGCTTTTATTTCGCCGGTCAGTTTGGAAAAGTTGATAGAATCAGACATGGTAAATCTATCGTTCATATTCATTCTCCTCGCAAACTGATTCATGTTTGAAGACAGATGGTTTAACTGGCCGATCACCTGTAATACTTCCAGCGGCAGCGTCTTTCTCTTCATGACAATTTGCTGGTTGAGTCCGACTGTTCGAAGATATTCGGCCGGTTTTAGGGCCATGCCATTTGCCTTGGCACTAATTATCTTCTTTTCGTCCAGGGTGCAACGAACGTTTATAAACTGATCTTTTTTGTTTGTCTTCCTCGGCCTTCCACCGCTGCTTTTTGAAGGTCTCCCAGATTCACTTGTCACGATGTCCATACTAAAGGTTTCAACTTTTCGAATGCGAAGCATGAGAAAAGCCAGCGTTTCGGTGAAACCGAAACATAGCTGGCTTCACCAAATTTTTTACAAATGTCTTCCTCTATTACACTTTAAGTTGCCGCCCTTACAATGGCATAAGGATTCATTCAGATCCTTGAAAAGCCGGTAGGAATGACTCTTATCAATGTAACGACCTGACCAGGACAATGCCTTTTTTGTTGCCTCCCTGCCGGCCTTATCGCGATCCAGGTACAAATGAATTTTCGGATACCGTTCCATTTCTACCCTGGTCTTTTCCAGGTAGGCAAGAGAATTCAAAATCAGAAAACTATCCTGAACTTTTGTCAGTCGGGACTCCGTTTCCTTATTTGCTATCTGGTTAGTTTGATAAGAAAGGAAATCAAAAAAACCTTCAAAGACAGAAAGTCTTTCGGTTTGGTTAATGATAGTGGTGGGACTCTTCGGAGAACTGCTACCTTTAAAATCCCGGTTTCTCAATTCATAACCTCCTAAATCGTTTTGAAATCCGATAGCTGTTTGAGTTCTGCCGTAGAGTTCAAAGTCTATTTCTGAACAATAACGGCTGGCAATTTCAAGGTCAATGCATCTTTCCCGGAGATAGGAAATCAACTCAGGATCAGTTATTACCCTCTGGTCCTTAACCTGGATTATGGAGGACTCCGAAATCTTCGGTGATTCTTTAGGTAGAGAAGGGTTGTGAAAAGAAAATGATTTGCTGGGTAAATCATCCAACCGGTTCATAAATTCTTCAAAGGAGCAGTTGAAATATAGTTTCCCGAACTCTATCAGGTTTCCACCTTTTCCCATTCCATGGTCATACCAGATATTCCGTTTACGATTAACTTTAAAGGAAGCAGTCCGCTCATTTCTAAAAGGGGAAAGGAACCAGTAATCCGGTTCCTTTATTTTTTGAGGGATATGACCCAGGTTGGATAGGTAATCTACCAGGTCAATGGTTTGTGCTCTTTGATAGAGCGATTGTTCTTGTTCCATCTTTCACATTTTTCTTTTTCACAATAATTCATTCAATCGTTGGATCTGTAAAATACCTTTCAACTTCAGAAAAAGGCAAGTAAATTTTTCTTTTTTTCTTAACCGTTTTTATTTTATTTGTTGCAACTAACTGATCAAACTTCGATCTACAAATTTTTACGGCGCTCATATATTCCTTCGCAGTAATGTGATTTGGAAAAGGCGCTTTAACAATAGGAGCTCGAAGATTTTTTAATTCATTCAGTATTTCAACCTGAGATTTTTTTAAGTTGGCTAATTCCTCTTCGGGAATAATAACCAGATTCACACCCTGCATATTCATATACTTCATTTTTGGTTTCTTGGAACCAAAGTTATCTGAAACGAAAATGCAAATGGTTGGTTGACTGAATTTCGATCTGCTCATCTTATATTTATTGGCTTCAACGCCTTTTAAATGGCCAGTTTCTCAAAATTGATAGATTTCGTTCCTTCGATTACTTCTCTCAGGCCAACGCGGTAATAATTTTCAGTAGTCTGTTCTTTTTCATGACCCATCATTTTGGAGAGCACGGGCCTCTCAGCACCAAAGCGGATCCACATTTGTGCATTGGTATGTCTGCCGGTTTTGTTACTTAAAGTATGAACTATCGCTGCACGCTTAGCCAGGATCTTCAAATTGCGATTATATACCTGCACCTCAACGAAACAATCACTTCTAAACAGTTCTGTTCGTTTCGGATCAAAATCCCGATACTTTTTTATGATCTCTGCACCGTAGGGAAATTTAAATAACGGGATAATTGTAGGATTACCATTCTTGTCTCTTTCACCAATAATATATTGCCCGTATTCCGAATCTATAAACAACTGATCCTTTTTTAAAGTCTGCAGGTCGTTGTAGTAAAATCCAGTATACACCTGAAACAAAAACAGATCCCTGTCTCTTTCCAGGCTTCTATCTTTTTCTACAAAAATGAGTTTCTTTAAGTCTTGGACTTCTTTGATATCCAGATGCTGGCCTTCTTTTTTGCGGGGAACCGTAATCTTTACTTCTTCAAAAAAATATTCGACTTGCTGTCGGTCTAGTAAATTATCTTTTTTAGCCGCGTGCATGAGCACTACTTTGAGTTTATCGAAGTAGGATTTGATCGTGGCGGGATTCATTTTCCCGTTTCGCCCAGAAAGACTCGCCAGGTAGTTTCTAAATCTGGCAATAAAAACATCATCCACTTCACTGAAAGGGATCTTCACCTGGAAATCATTGAGATGTTTCAGGAAAGCAGTGTACTTCTCCCAGGTTACTTCTGTTAGGACCACATTCTCCGGTGGTCTCGTAATGTAGTCTTTGACATAGTCATTCAGGATAGACCGGTCACCTTTGCGGTTCAGTTCGCGGTCGATCAGGTAAAAAGTAACCGGTTTATTCAGATTGTAGCAGCGCTTAATGAGATTCATCACTACGGTCTTCTTCTCGTTAATCTTGTTATTGATCTCAAAAGCGTAGGGATGGCTATTGCGAATCCACTGATCTGTTTCCCCACTCCACTGCTTCAGCGTTACTTTCTGAGGGATTTTGACCTTATAATATCGTTGCTGGCGGTTGATGGTTACCCGCAGGTAAATCGAATAGAACCCATTGGAGTTGGTCTTATTGCGAAAATTGATTAAAGGTGTTACTGAAATGGTCACAGTTACCTAAGTTCGCGAAAATTCCAAAAAGTGCAATACAATGTGCAATACTTTTTGGAGAAATTAGCACAAGTAAGCAATATAACTTAAAATGAGAAACCCGCGCTGGGAGCGGGTCCTGGCGCGGGTTTCAGTCATATTTGCTCTCTTTAAGAACCTCTCTGTGCTCCCCCTGTTGGACTTGAACCAACGACCCTCTGATTAACAGTCAGATGCTCTAACCAGCTGAGCTAAAGGGGAATCTCCCGCCCGGTTTCCCGGAAAGGGCTGCAAAAATACGGTTTTTTGGGGTCTGGCAAAATCAGAATCGGGTTAATTTTATCCGGGGTCATTTTCACCGGAAACAGAAATAATATTAGCGAAAAATGCGCTTTATGTACGGGATATAATGCTTATCAGGCTATGATCATTTGAGATCCAAATCGGCTAAGAAAGTTTTATTTCATTTAGAACAATAATTAATAATTCCCCCACTTATTCGCCACTCATTCAATACTCAAAACTATTCGAGCCTCATGCCTTACGCCTTATGCTTTAAGCCTTAAGCCTTCAGCCTTATGCCTAATATAAAAATTCCGTCCTGTAAGGAAATCTTTCGGTGTATAATTCCTTCACGCGGCTCAGCAGCGATTCCCTCAGTCCGTCGACATTGGAGCGCTCGGTGGCGGACATGAATACGCAGACCGACTGCGTTTCGGCTTCCCATCTTTCCTTCAGCTCCCGCAGCAGTTCTTCTTTTGTGCCTTCTTCCAGCCAGGCATCGAAATTCAGTTCCTCGTAGCGGTCCATCTTATTGAATACATAGATCACCGGTTTATCAAAAGCATTGATTTCCTGCAGGGTTTTTTTCACTACACCGATCTGGTCTTCATACTGCGTATGTGAGATGTCCACGACGTGCAGGAGCAGGTCGGATTCACGCACTTCATCCAAAGTGCTTTTAAAACTTTCCACCAGGTGATGCGGCAGTTTTCGGATAAATCCGACCGTATCGCTCATTAAAAAGGGCATATTCTCATAAACCAGCTTACGTGTGGTGGTATCCAGGGTTGCAAAGAGTTTATTTTCAGCAAAAACATCGCTCTTACTCAGCAGGTTCATCAGGGTCGATTTGCCTACATTGGTATATCCGACCAGGGCGACCCGAACGAGTTCGCCCCTTTCCTTGCGCTGGGTCTGCGCCTGTTTATCAATTTCCTTGAGTCTTTTCCGGAGCAGGGTAATCTTATCCCGCACGATACGACGGTCCGTTTCAATTTCCGTTTCACCCGGACCCCTGGTTCCGATTCCGCCCCCGAGCCTTTCCAGATGTTTCCACATCCCGCGGAGTCTGGGCAGCAAATACTGATACTGGGCAAGTTCCACCTGCAATCTCGCCTGCGCTGTTTTCGCCCGCCGGGCAAAAATGTCGAGGATCAGGTCGGAGCGGTCGATGGTCTTGCAATCCAGCACTTTTTCAATATTGGTGATCTGTGAACCGGAGAGTTCGTCGTCGAAAATCACCACCCGGACGTCTTTTCCCTGTATATATTGTTTGATTTCCTCCAGTTTTCCCTTGCCAATGAAGGTTTTGCTGTCGGGATGCGCCAGTTTCTGTATGAATTTGCGCTGGGTGATCGCCCCGGCGGTTTCTGCGAGAAAGGCGAGTTCTTCCAGGTATTCATTCACCTGTGTTTCGGTCTGGTCCTGCGTTACTACAGCGACTAAAACCGCTTTTTCTTCTGCCTGCAGGATATATCGTTCTAAAGCCAATCCGTTTAGTTTTCGTAAAGATAATCTTTTAAAGGCTTAAGGCTTAAAGCTCAAGGCTTAAGGCTTAAGTCTTGTTCTGGAGTTTTGGCCTTAGGCTTTGAGCCTTATGCCTTACGCCTTTTGAGTTAAAGTCCGCTGAGGACAAGCCCAATGGAATACGGATTGACGTTGGGGCCGGCTCCACTTTTGATCAGTGAAGTGATCTGGTAGGTACCGAAAACACCGATCCATCCATAATTCACCCTGCCCGTAGCCACGAGTCGGCCGCTATTGAAGAATCGGGTGGAACTTTGTTTCTCGATATAGTTGTTGGTAACCTGACCAGCGGCATTCTCCATATCCTTTCCTTTGGTATAGGTGCTGAGCAGGATTCCGGCCTTAATGCCCAGGGCGATTTTCCAGCTTTTATTGGTGTTTTCCGGATTAAATGCATAGCGGAGTTCCAGCGGAACGTCCAGGTTTGTGATTACCAGTTTATATTTCTTGAAATGATCTGACTGACTCACATTTCTGAAAGCCAGGGTCAGGTTTCCGGGTGTTGCTACCCCTACAAGTGTCTCGGCGAAAAATATATTGCTGGCATCGATGCCCAGACCGGCGCCCACGCTGAAATGCGGATCTGTTTTGAAGGGAAAATCATACATGAAATAAAAAGCAAATCCCCTGGAAAAACCGGAAGTGTTCATAGAATCGGTTTTCCCGATCCAGTTATCATAACTGAACTCGATCATGAAATGATCATTGGCCCGGTTGGCCAGGTTCAGAGAAGCATAGGTTGGTTTCTTTTTCCCTGAGGATGTGGTGTCGGATTTTTGGGCTAAAACTGCATGACCTAAAACTAGCAAAAACGCCATGCTCAGGAGCTTCTTCATAATTTCAATTGTGTGACAAATGTATTGGCAATCAGGTTAATAAAAGGTTAAAGCAATCACTAAAAAGGCCCATAGCCATGGCCATGAGCCTTTGAAAGACAATATGTTTTAAGGGAATTACCCGGTGGACCCTGCTGGGCTTGAACCAGCGACCCTCTGATTATGAGTCAGATGCTCTAACCAACTGAGCTAAGGGTCCTTCAAAACCTGCCGGCCCAATGAACCAAATCGATTTTGAAAACGCTGCAAAAATAGAGAATTCAGCGTGCCCATGAAAATATAATCCGCTATAAATAAATGGTTCATATGCAGCTTCTCGACCTGAATTACTGTCAAATTATTGAATATTAAAGAGAATAAATCATTAATATTGCTTACTACTCGCTGATAACTTGCTTACACGCCGAAAGGAGAAAACAGGACATAAATGTCTACGATTGCTGCCGTAAGAATTCGCTTTTTGCAAACCCGTATTGCCAGGTTTGAAGACCAACCGGCTTACAAGGAATTGTTCATAACCCTGTATCCACCCCTTTTCAGGTTTATCGTTGGAATCGTCAAATCAAAACCCGCCGCTGAGGAAATCATTTCAGATGTTTTCATAAAAATTTGGGAGAAACGCCAGGACCTGGAACTGATCGTAAACCTGACCGTGTATTGCTACGTGATCGCCAAGAACCTCTCCCTGAATTTCCTGGAAAAACAAAGAAAGACCACCACCCTGAATATTGAAGATTTTTCAGAAACACTCTCCGAACTCTATATCGACCCTGAAGAGCTGATGATCACTTCAGAAATGGCGGACCGCATCAACATGGCGGTGGATTCCCTACCCGCTCGCTGTAAAATGATTTTCACCTTGGTCAAGGAAAATGATTTCAAATATAAAGAGGTAGCTGAAATCATGAATATCTCGCCCAAGACTGTTGAGAATCAACTCGCCATCGCATTAAAAAAGATCAGCGTCTCCATCAACTTCGATCTCTCCAGAACACTTCGCGTTACTTTAGGAACCGGAAACTAAATCAGAGGTTCGGACTGGTAAATCCGAGCGTGGTCATTCCCGTTTTTATTTCCGGGCAACTCATAAATAAATTCCACAACAGTCCGCTTCTGTAATTTTCAATCATCACGATTTCGGGTCCCTGATCTATGGCCAGCTGGTCTGAATCAAACCAAACCGTCGAGAGATTAAAAGCGTCAGTAAATCCATATTGTCCCCAAACCCGATCGCCGAGTTTATAATAAAAAAATCGGATCGCATTCATGGATTGCGCTGGCGTGTACGGCAATGAAGAGACGGCTGCTGTGGGCGCTATCACACCCAGGTCGTTGGTTGGCGAGCTGGCATCGTATCCATTTTGAATATCACTGGCAGTAAGTCCCCAGCAGAGATTGCTGTAACCATAATTATTTTTCGGATTGCTGACGCAATAGGCATAATTGATCGTCGCGTGCGCCGTATCCTGCTGCCAGTAATTGGCGTACGCATCTGTAAGGTTGTGCGGGTTGATGCCGAGGAAAGAATAGTGTGCGAAAAATAAAGGTCCGCCATAGTCAGG
>DATCAO010000490.1:0-2130 GCA_036512575.1 Puia sp. | reverse complement strand
CAAAATGCCGGCGGTGCTGGAGGTGACGGCGCGCACGGCGCAGGGCGAGATCATGGGCGTGCGGCATAAAACGCTGCCGATCGAGGGTGTGCAATTTCATCCGGAAAGCGTGCTGACACCGGATGGGGAGCAGATTATGCGGAATTGGCTTGGAGGCGATAAAGGCGCAACATTCAGGAGTTGATATCGGGAAAATCGAATGAGCATTTAAACCAGAAAATTGTAAGCATCGACCAGTCAACAGGTATAGTTTCAATAAATTTCATATTGTGCTTCTAAAGACAAAAAGGGAAGAATGAAGAAAATATTACAAATCTTGTTCGAATACAAAACGTTAACGCGCGAACAAGCAAGGGAAGTATTGTCAAATATTTCCAAAGGACAGTATAACGAATCGGAGATCACTTCATTCATAACGGTATTCCTCATGCGCAGTATCACCATTGAAGAACTGCAGGGTTTCCGCGATGCGCTTCTTGATCTGGCAGTAAAGGCAAATCTGGAAGACTATGAGGTCATTGATATCGTCGGAACGGGTGGAGACGGGAAGAACACTTTTAATATATCCACGCTTTCCTGTTTTATTGTGGCCGGGACCGGTCAGAAAGTTGCCAAGCATGGTAATTACGGGGCGACGAGCATCAGCGGAGCATCAAACGTTATGGAACAGCTGGGATATAAACTCAGTAATGATCCGGGCAAGCTGGGCAAGGAAATTCAAAGGGCAAATATCTGTTTCCTGCACGCGCCGCTTTTCCATCCTGCTCTGAAAGCCGTAGGAGGAATTCGAAAAAATCTGGGCATAAGGACTTTTTTTAATATGCTCGGTCCGCTGGTGAATCCTGCTTTTCCCAAATTTCAACTTATCGGAGTGTATAATTTGGAGATGGCCCGGATATATACATATCTGATGCAAAAGACAAAAACATCTTTTGCTATCATACACAGCCTGGACGGATATGATGAATTGTCACTGACCGGAGATGCCCGCGTGATCACCAACCAGGGGGACCGTGTAATGACTCCGGAACAGCTGGGGAAACGCATGGTATCGCCTTCCGATATCTACGGAGGTAATAGTCCGGAAGAAGCTGCCAGAATTTTTCTTGACATCCTGAAAGGAAAGGGATCCTGGGCGCAGAATGCGGTTGTTTTGGCAAATGCCGCTATGGCACTACATTGTACGGGTAATTTTTCCGACTATGATCTGGCTTATGCAGCAGCAGTTGAAAGCCTGGAAAGCGGTAATGCGATGACCAGTTTACAAACCCTGATTTCAATGCAATCATGATGAACCGGATCAACATATTGGAACAAATAATTTCTTATAAAAAAGAAGAGATTGAGAAAAACAAACGCGATAAGCCCGTTTCTTTTTTGGAAAAACAACCGGCAAGTACAAGGGAAATTTTCTCGATGAAAAAAATGCTCCTCGACCCGGAGAAAACGGGCATTATTGCCGAATTCAAAAAGAGATCGCCTTCCAAAGGAATAATCAACGGCTGGTCATCACCGGAGGATGTTACGGAGGCTTATGCCCGGTATGGCGCATCAGTGATTTCTGTGCTCACTGATGGCCCGTCTTTTGGGGGATCAGCTGCGGATTTGCAATCCGCCCGGTTCAATAAATTACCCATACTCAGAAAGGATTTCATCCTGGATCCATATCAGATCGTGGAATCCCGTGCCATGGGGGCAGATGCCATCCTGCTGATCGCCGCCTGTCTCAGTGTGGCTGAAACCCGGTCCCTGGCAGCAACTGCACATCAGTGTGGCATGGAAGTGCTACTTGAAATTCACCAGGAACAGGAACTGGACCATCTGTGTGACGATGTGGACGTCGTTGGCATTAATAACCGGGACCTGAAGACATTTGCTGTAGATGTTGAACGCTCCATCCGGCTTGCAGAACGTCTTCCCATTAATAAATTACGTATAGCCGAAAGCGGCATCAGGGATGTGGAAACCATTCTTGTTTTGAAAGCGGCCGGATTCCATGGATTTTTGATCGGCGAGCAGTTTATGAGCGCTGCCGATCCTGCGATTGCGTTTGCCACCTTTGTTGACCAGTTTAAAAACAAGCTTTATGAGAATAAAGGTTTGCGGCATGACGCAACTCGATCAGGTAAG
>DATCAO010000489.1:0-6541 GCA_036512575.1 Puia sp. | reverse complement strand
CCTGCAGTTCCAGTTCATACAGCGTGTTCAGTGAACCGAGGTTTTTGGTCAATACCTGAACCTGGCTATGGAACTGCTTTGTACTTTCTGCTGCATTATTAAAATGAGATATAGTCGTTGTCGCTCCCTGGTAAGCATTCTTCATGCTGTCCAGTGCTACTACCGCTTCTTTTGTTTTATTGGTGTAATCAGTGGTCGCTGCAAGTGCACCGGAAACATCACTGATTTTTTCTACTGTAGTACCGAATTTTTTGAAACCATCGCTCAAACGGGCAAGGTTGGTCGGTGTGATGTCTGCTTCAGCCATCATTTTATCCATCTGTTGGAGGGAAGGATTACCGTTACCGCCAGCCAGTTTGGGAAGCGCTTCTGCCAGTGCATGCATTTCACCACCGGGAGGCGGCAGGAAGGCATATACAATAAAGATCAGGGCTTCTGTAAGAAGACCGGCTGTAAGGAAGAAGTCAGCCAACCGTTGGTGGGTGATTTTCTGCCAGGCACCAAAGATTACAACGGCTGCACCGACGCAGACGATGATGTTGACAAGCTTTTCGGTAGATTTTGAAACTCCGGCTGACATAGTTTTAAGTTTTTTAGTTTTTAATAGGTTTCGTAAGGGTTCCGGAAACTTTATTCCGGTTAATGGTTATTGAATCAAAACGATCTTTATTTTAAAAAATTTTGTTTGCCTGATAATAATCAATTATTATAATCAATTATCTCTTGGCCAGGCTTGCCGGCAGATCGATCACGCAACGGAAACCGATGTATGATTTTGCCGTATCCTGGTATTCGTAGGTCCTGGTACTGGTCTGCAGGAAGTAACCCACATCTTTCCAGCTACCGCCACGGATCACTTTACGTTTCATACGCGGAGGATCAGAATCCTTGGCATTGTAACGGATGTCCGGGTTCATATCATGCTGGAAGTTGTAAGCACCTTCGTAGTATACAGAAGAAGTCCACTCTGCCACGTTACCTGCCATACAATACAGACCGAAATCATTGGGCCAGTAAGCATCGGCACGTGCAGTGTAGAATGCGCCGTCTTCAGGATAGTTACCACGGCCGGGTTTGAAGTTGGCCAGGAGACAGCCTTTCTTATTCCTCAGGTAATAGTTACCCCAGGGGAACATGGATTGTGAACGTCCGCCGCGGGCAGCATATTCCCATTCGGCTTCTGTTGGTAAACGGAAAGGACTTTCGTTCGCTTCCGCTTTCTTGTCGAGAAAAGCATTCAGATAGTTTGTTCTCCATTCGCAGAACACAGTGGCCTGGTTCCAGTTTACACCGACCACCGGATAATTTCCGAAGGCAGGATGGGAAAAATATCTTTTAGTCATCGGTTCATTATAAGAATAAGAGAAGTCACGTACCCAAACCAGGGTGTCAGGATATACTTTGACGTCCTTCTTATCGATAAACATGGAACGCATTTTACCTTCATTGGCCTTTTTAGCTGCTTCTTTCAGGTTAAAAGTTTCAGAATGATAAATGAGTTTTGAAACATCGATTTCCTTTTTACCAAAAATGCGGTTTTCGGGAGTCAGGATCAACTGGTCGATTTTTTCAGTAGTCGCCTTGTCTCCCCATTTGATGGTCTGAGTCTTTTTCCAGTCGATCTGGAATTTACCATCCACTTCTTTACCATATTGCATCATGGTAGCCGCGATGGAGTCACGTACCCAGGTTACAAACTGGCGGTATTCGTTATTGGTAATTTCAGTCGCATCCATCCAGAATCCATTAATGGATACCTGTTTGTTGCGGGCTGTATAGGCGTAGTTGATGTCTTCATCACTGGGCCCCATGTGAAAAGTTCCGGGTGGTATATAAACCATTCCGGGGGGCTTACTGAGATTGTACTTGCTAGCTGGAGCAACACCATGTAATTGTCCGTCATCCGGCAATCCTTTATGGGATTTTCCAATTTTACCACAACCTGTCACGGAGATGGCCGCGGCAACGGTAATCAGAAAGGAAAGGTTTTTCATTTTCATTTTTATTAAAGGGTATTGGACAAAAATAATCTTTTGGGAATATCTCCTAAGAATACTTTCCATCGCAAGTATAAAATTTATTTTTTAGAAGTCAAAGCTTTTGCCAATAGTTGTAATAACGGCGGAAAGGTCCGTCTTATTGTTATTTCTGCCCATTCCTGCCGGTTTTTTAAGAGTTTTTTAGCAGGCTGACCAACTCAGCGACTTCTCTCACAGGCTGTTGACAGGTATAGTCCCGGCACAGAAAAAATAATGATGGTCCCTGAACGGGTTTATTTCTCAAAAGCGGAAACTCAGTTTGGGAGACGGAATTTTGTTGAAAAACGCGATTGGGGATAACTTCAGCCAGAAACTCAAGGAGTTTTTCTTCAGAAGGCTCGCCCGCCAGCACGATCTCATATTGTTGATACGTGCAGGCATTTAACAAAGTTGCCCAAATCCCAAAAGATCCCGGATACCTGATAATCATCTCTTTCAGTCCCCCCACATTCCGAATTGCCCGCTGTTTCCATTCCTGATTATCAAATACGGTCCCCAGATATAACAAATTTGCCGCCATGATTGAATTCCCCGACGGCTGCGCGCTGTCCAGCACCTCTCTTTTCCTCACAATCACATCATCCTGATCCTGATGGGTAAAATAAAAATATCCTGAGTCCGCCTCGCTGAAATGAGCAATAACCTGTTCTGTCAGCTCCCTGGCCCTTAGGAGGTAGGATGGGTCGCCCGTCACCTCCTGCAGCTGGATCAGCGCGTCAATAATATAGGCATAGTCGTCCAGAAACGCAGGAATCCCGGCACTCCCCTCACCCCCAGACTCTCTCACCACGCTTTCCTTATAGGAGTGATAAAAGTGGAAGATGCCGGACCCCCGCATGTTTTCCTCAAGAAAACGCATGCCCTTGATAGCCAAAAGCCGGTATGACTCCTCACCCAGGGATGCAAAGGCTCTGCATAAAGAGCTAATCATCAATGCATTCCACCCACATAATATTTTATCATCCAGTAGGGGTCTGGTCCGCTGATCCCGCACCCCCATTAGTTTTTTCTTCCATTTCTGCTCTTTGTCCGCCGGCATGACCTGCTCGGGATGCAGAATCCGGAGAATGTTTTTTCCTTCCCAGTTTCCTCTGGCAGAGACATCATATCTCAGGCAAAACGCCTCGGTTTCGTCTCCCAGAATCTCTGATATTTCTTTTTTCTGCCATATGTAGTACTTCCCTTCTTCACCCTCGCTGTCAGCGTCCAATGCCGAATAAAAACCACCTTCAGGTGATAAAAGTTCCCTTACCGCAAATTCAATGGTTTCCCGGATGGCTTTTGCATAATTTGGCCTGCGAGTCGCGGCATAAGCATCACTCAAAGCACTGATCAACAAAGCATTATCGTATAACATTTTTTCAAAATGGGGGGCAAGCCATTCAGCATCCGTAGAATACCGGGCAAAGCCACCCCCGAGCTGATCAAAAATGCCTCCGTAGATCATTTTATCCAGGGACAGGCAGGCCTGTTCCAGGGCCTCCGTTTCACCGGTATAAAAATGACACTGAAATAAAAAGCGGATGGAAAAGGTCTGGGGAAACTTTGGAGCTCCACCAAAACCTCCCTCTCGTATGTCGGCTGTTTTCATGAGTTGCACAAAAGCGGAATGAACATCTTTTTGACTGAAGGGTTCAGCGCCGTCCCCGATTTTGTTGCCAAATGCGGTGCCGGCAATGTGGTTGGTCAGGTGTTCAGCCTGTTCGTCAATTTCTTTACGTTTTTCCCGGAACGCTGTGGCAATATTTTGCAATATCGATTTCCAGGACGGCCGGTTCTGCAGGTTCACTGGCGGAAAATAGGTGCCACCGAAAAAGGGTTTGCCCTCCGGAGTAAGAAATACATTCAACGGCCATCCCCCATTGCCAGCAATAGCCTGAACGGCATCCATATAGATCTGGTCCAGGTCCGGCCTTTCCTCCCGGTCGATTTTAATATTGACGAACTCCCCGTTCATCAGGGCAGCCGTTTCCGGATCCTCAAAACTTTCCCGTTCCATGACATGACACCAGTGACAGGCTGAGTAACCGATGCTCACCAGTATCGGTTTGTCTTCCTGCCTGGCTTTTTGAATCGCCTCGTCACCCCATGCATACCAGTCAACCGGGTTATGCGCATGCTGTAATAGATAGGGACTCGATTCGTTCGCTAGTCTGTTTGGCAAAGTCTGAATTTGAAAATTATGGAAACTTCATGGAGCTATTACAAAGCTTATACAAAGCTTGTACAAAGCCATATTAACCGACCGGTGTTTCACAGGAAATGAATGCTGAACCGGCATCAGAATCCCGGTAAATACCGGCATTGAATAACGGACCTGGCTGAATTTTGTTTGGTTTATCCGATACCTCTACCAGATTTCATGATCTCGTCCCGAAATCACTTTACACGATTATAGCAAGGTCACAAAATCCACAAAACCTGTAAAGTTTTTTCAGGACAAGACATTATGCCCTTATTCGGGAAATCTTCGGGGTTTCTTCGGGGTTTCTTCGGGAGTTCTTCGGGAATTCGGCCATATTTCAGGGGGAACTCCCGAAGAACTCCCGAAGAACTCCCTATAAAACCTTGAATCAGAGCCGAATGAATATGGAAGGAATATAGAAGAAATATAGAATAACGCCTTCGGGAGGCATATTTCGGGATTTGATGGCTATCTGATTTACTGTCCATATCTGATCCCCGAAGGGTATCTAAAGAAAAAGCCCGGAAAAATCCGGGCTCTTAACCTTAGTTATATTTTTTGAAATTCTGTTTCCTATTCTCCATGCAACTAATCATCACGCTCACACTCCCATACCCCCATACTTTTCTCAAATTCTCTTCTTTGCGGCCAGGTACTTCTCCAGTGCCGACACCATACTGGGTGCAGCCGGTTCAGGTGCTTTAATCTCCAGTTTAAGGCCGGCATCCTCAGCAGCTTTGCTGGTATTGGTACCGAAGGCGCCGATCAGGGTTCCGTTCTGCTTGAACTGGGGGAAATTGTCGAACAGGCTTTTCACGCCGCTGGGAGTAAAAAAGCAAATGATATCAAAATCACTGCCATTAAAGGTCTCGCGGATATCATTGCTGATGGTCCGGTACATATAGGGAGTTGCAAATTCGCAGTGATTACTTTTAAGCCAGTTTACGATTTCATTATCCTGCTGATATTCGGAAGTCGGATACAGGAATTTTTCGTTTTCCTTATGCTTGTTAACCACATCCAGCATGCTCTTGTTGGTGCCGTCCGCACCGTAAAACACTTTACGCTTCCGGTACAGGATAAACTTTTGGAGGTATAGCGCAACAGCTTCTGTTACACAGAAATACTTAGTATCCTGTGAAATACTGATTTTCATTTCTTCCGCGGTCCGGAAGAAATGGTCAATCGCATGGCGACTGGTAAAGATCACGGCGGAGTACATCCCGATCTCCACCTTTTGCCGGCGGAAGTCCTTCGACGGGATTCCTTCCAGCCTGATAAAAGGGAGAAAAGCCATCTCCACTTCGTGTCTCCGGGCCAGTTCAAAATATGGAGACTTGTCAGATTCCGGCCGGGGTTGGGTGATTAAAATCTTTTTTACAGCAATCTCAGACATCTCGGCAATATCCTTTTTGTCCCTATTTTTAATCAATGTATAAATTATTAGAAAATCGCGTTTGCAAAATTAATAAGCTTTTTCCAAATAACTAACTAACACTTTGTAAATCAATAACAGAGGAGCTATTTCGAATGCGCAAAGGTAAAGAAAAAAGTGTAAACCACTGATTTTTATTTCTTTGTGCAGAGTTGAGTAAGATGCGATGAACCGGTACACATAAAACAGGCAGATCATTATGACAGAAAGGGTGATTCCGATTTCAGTCAGGAAGGATCCGGAAAAGGCAATAAGCACCAGAAAAGGAAGCAGGAAAATGCCGATAATCTTATTAGTCATAAACACGACGAACAAATAGGTCTCCACGGCCCGGTTTATATTAAATATCCATCCGGTTATCCGCAGAATCATGTATTTCAGCAGGTATAAAAGAGCCAGCAGGCCGGCGCAATAAATAAATTGCAGCCAGAACCCCCCCGGGTTTCCATAATGATAGTAACGAAGCAAAAAAGCAGCATAAAGTCCCGCGGAAAAAATAAACAGGACATTGAGCAGGAGGGAGGGAAAGGGGGATTGTAATACCTGTTCCCTCAGCTGCTGCTGCCGTATGGAAGCCCTGAAGAAGAGCGTCATCAGGTTAGCCAGGTATCTGCCGAAAAACAATTTAAAAATGGCGAAATAGAACAACATCGCCACCAGCAGGTAAAACATGCCTTCAAAAGAAGACGACTCGTACCGTTCCGAGCGGATGTGCACGGCTTTTCCACTGAAATTAAAAAAAGCCTGCGACTGCAATAATTCGTTTTGCGATAGTGGCAGCCGGCTGAAGTCGACAGGTTTGGTAGCACTGAAGCGCAGGCTGTCGGTATAATGCATTATTACAGGGGAATCGACCGCTGTTCTGACTGGCTTCCGGATTAC
>DATCAO010000488.1:0-2807 GCA_036512575.1 Puia sp. | reverse complement strand
CCATTTCTTTCCACGCATGTGGGACAATAGTAATGACCGCGGCCAGCTGGATGTGTACAAAAGTTATGGTAACGTAGCAGAAGGCGACCAGCCGACCATGGGAAATAATATCCGGTATTTTGTCGCCTACCAGACTTACTGGATGTACCTGCGTTATTTCTTCTGGAATTTCTCCGGAAAACAAAATGACCTGCAAGGTTTTGGAAATATCCGCGATGGAAATGCGATCACCGGAATCTCTTTCATCGACAATTATTTTTATGGGGACCAGAGTAAAATGCCCGACAGCATTCATACCAAGAATAAATCCTATAACCGGATGTATGCCCTGCCTTTTATCCTGGGATTGATCGGATTGTTCTATCAGTACAGTAAAAACCGTCGGGATTTCATCATCAACGGACTCCTGTTCTTTTTCACCGGCATGGCCATCGTGATTTACCTGAACCAGGCTGGTCAGCAGCCTCGTGAACGGGATTATGCCTATGTCGGATCCTTTTATGCCTTTGCCATCTGGATCGGACTCGGCGTGCTCTGGGTGAAAGAGATGTTTGAGAAATTTATGAAGGCACCGATTGCCAATTATGTTTCCGCCGGACTCTGCCTGCTCGCCGTTCCCGTGCTGATGGGCAACCAGGAATGGGATGATCACGACAGAAGTAAGAAAACCCTGGCCCGCGACCTGGCCAAGGACTACCTGGAAAGCTGTCCGCCCAATGCCATGCTCTTTTCATTTGGCGATAACGACACCTACCCGCTCTGGTATGCCCAGGAAGTGGAAGGCATTCGTCCCGATGTGCGCGTGGTAGTGAACAGCCTGCTGGGAACGGACTGGTACATGAATGAACTGCGTTATAAAATTAATCAGAGCGCTCCATTCGATGTGGTCTTCACTGCAGACCAGATCCAGGGAAATAAACGTGACGTCACCTACATCACACCCCTGCCCGGATTTGACCAGAAAAAATATTATGACCTATACGACATCCTGAAAAATGTAGTGGGCAGTGATGATCCGAAATACATACAACAGCAGGATGAGGACATCCTCAACCTCCTGCCTGTAAAAAAATTAACCGTACCCGTGGATCTGGCCACCGTTAAAGCCAATGGCCTCGTTCATGATGGCGACAGTGTGCTCAGTGAACTGAAGATTGACATTCCCGCCAACCGTTCTTATTTACTGAAGAACGACCTGGCGATTTATGCGATCATTGCGGCCAACCACTGGAAGCGTCCCATTTGTTTTACCTCTACGCAGGAACTCAGCGACCTGGGCCTTTCAAAATATGTAAAACTTCGCGGGCTGTCTTACCAGCTGGTGCCCCTCGACAAGGGCGGCGTGGACAACGACAATGCCTATAAAACGATTATGGAAAAATTCGGCTACGGATCGGCCAATATTCCTGGCGTATATTATGATGAAGAAAACCGCCGCCACCTGAACAGCATCCGGATGGCGCATTCCCAACTGGCATTCAGCCTGGTGGATGCGGGCAAAAAAGATTCTGCGAGGAATATTCTGGAACATTTTGACAAGAATGTGTATGAACCCAATTTCCCTTATGGTATGACTTCGAACCGGGGAAACCAGCAGGATGCCATTTCAACCGATTTCCTGCAGGCCTGTTATATTTCCGGCGACCTGACCCTGGCCAAAAAAGTGGAAGCTTCACTGAAAAAAGACCTGCAACAGCAGATGCGTTATTACAAATCATTGGGCGATGAAACCAGCGACGACCAGCTGGCCACCAACGCCTATATGATCCTGCAGGGCAAGGGCGGAACCTTGTCTGACCGCCAGCAACAATTCACGCAGGATATATTTACCACCTACCGAATGCTCATGCAGATTGACCAGCTGAACCGGGAGTTCACGGCCAAACCGGCTATTTTAACAGACAGCCTGAAGCGGAAGTAGTATAATTCATTTTAATATGAGGCCCCTGTTGATTCATAACGGGGCCTTTTTTATTTTTCCAGGCAGAGAAGAATTATTGATCCTTTTGGGGTGAATGTTGTTATTTCTTCAATTGGTTGACGGTTGACGGTTGACGGATGACCGATAGGCTTTGAGCGTTAAGCGTTAGGCGTTGAGCCTTGAGCCTTAAGCCCTAAGCGTAAAGCCTCAAAAAGGAATTTTAAATGAAAAGTATTAACTTGAAAAAATGATCGGTTTTCACTTTAGAAAATATGACCCGAAGCAGGATGGCAAATCGAAATTCGACCAGCTGCTGGACATTTTTATGCAACTCCTTACCTACACCAATGGGGATGTTGCCGAAGCCCTGCAATGGATGAACCAGCTGGATAAGGAATATGAGATGACCAAGGGCGAATATGGTATGGGGGATTTTATCGAGGACCTGAAAGATAAGGGCTACATCGATGAGAACAAACAGACGGGTGAGATTAAGATTAGTCCCAAAACAGAGCAGGGCATCCGCAAACGTTCGCTGGAGGAGATTTTCGGGAAACTGAAAAAAACCAAGAGCGGCGATCACAATACATTTAAGCCGGGAGGCGGCGACGAGATCAATCCGGAAACCAGGCCCTTTCAGTTCGGCGATCAGCTGGAACAAATTGATTTTACCGAATCCATTCGTAATGCCCAGATAAACCACGGCATCGAATCTTTCAGTATGCAAGAGGACGATCTGAAGATCCGGGAAACGGATTATAAAAGCCAGACTTCAACCGTGCTGATGATCGATATCTCCCATTCCATGATTCTCTATGGAGAAGACCGGATCACACCGGCAAAAAAAGTGGCGATGGCCCTGAGTGAACTGATCACCACCAAATAT
>DATCAO010000487.1:0-3318 GCA_036512575.1 Puia sp. | reverse complement strand
ACAGGTAAAATAGCGGATATACAGGGGAAGCTTATGAAAACCGCTGATTGTGTGTTTTTCACCCCTGGCGATATAGGCTTTCAGCGTGTCCGGCGGATACCGGAGGCTGTCGTTCCGAACCAGGTAATTTGCAAGTTTATTCCATTCCTTTACCCGCACACAGCCATGGCTGATGGCCCGGTAAGATTTGCTGAACATATAGCGCACATTGGTATCATGCATATATACGCTGTATTTGTTCCTGAAATTGAATTTAATGACACCAAGAGAGTTGTCGTCACCCTGTCTTTGTTTGAGCTGATAAGGAAAATGTGTCCGGTTAAGCCTTCTCCAGTTGATGGTATGGGGATCCAGCACGCTGTCCTCATCGTTAACCACCATAAGGTTTTCCTTTTCCAGGTAACCCACATTTTTTATGATCTGGGGCAGCATCTCCTTGAAAATAATACTGTATGGAACCGTCCACTGCGGCATCGTGATAAAGTTGGATATCTCACTGGTCAACACCGGAGACCTTGTTAACGGGCCACCGACAATGACTTTTGAAGAAAACACGACCGTATCGTGATCCATCAGCCGAAGAGTATAAGCAGGCAGGTTCACCCACACATAAGTATCCGGAAATGAATCAGGCAATTGTTTATAGCGGTCAAGCGTAACCGCAATGCGTCTGAATTTTTCAAGATCTGTATTATTCAGGCGGTCTACAATTGAATTGGTGAGATGGCCTGTGATTTTATATTCATATTTTTTTTGAAAACGGATGAGGGCTGACTTGAATTTAACGGAATCCATTGGCGGTACGGTGTCAGAAAGATTACCCGTTTCAACCAATCGTTTCTGCAATAGATGAAAAAAACTCACCGAATCCGTATAGGGGTATGGCAAATAGGTATAGGGCGCAAAGCTGGCTGAATCCAGAAAAGCTCCGATATATTTTTTAAGTGAATCATATCCTTTGGAATGGGGTTCGAGATTGTGAAGCACCTGTGATATGTTCCCCGTTTGCAGGGCCAGATTTAATGCGGCTACGTAAAAACTATCCCGCAAAACGGTATCCGTTCGCAGTGTAACACTATCATAGGGAATCCTTCCCTGTTTCAGATCCCTGACCATCTGAAGAAATGCGTCAGTCATCAAAAGATCTTTCCTCGCCCAAAAAGCGGCATTACGTGCAGCATTTGTATCGAGAGCGAATGCCCGTTCAATGAAAGACAACATATTATAATGGTAATCATTGGGAAACAAGCCCCATAACCTGCAATTCTGAATGAGGTTAATTAATGAATTGCCCTCAGGGGTGGTTTTTTCATTCCTGATCCAGATGGGCTGGTATTGATTAGCTCCATACAGGCTATCCATCAAACCCGTAAAATGAATTTTTACTGTGTCATTGAGCTGGCCCTGCGCTGTTTTCAGAAAATCAAGCGTATGGTGAATGTCTTCAGTCGTGTTTTCAGCTAGTTTGGCCGGATTAATAACGATATCTTTTTCAGAAGCTTTTTCTCCTTTACTTTTACATCGTACAAAAGAAACAGCCATCAGAACAATCAAAAAATACGATCGGTAATGCTTCATAAGCGTAAACCCGGTTTATATATTATTCAGGAAGCCGCCCATGATCACTTCGCAGGCCGGGGCCTTTAAAGAAACGACATATTGAATGAATAACAAAATAATGAACACCTCCGTAAAACCTGCATACCTGACGGCTTTTTTTCTAATTTATTCCTTCGGGGTATTCGCTCAAAAACTTCCGGTAAGTCCTTATGGACTGACTTATATCAATACCATTCCACTTTATAAGGCAAGCTTGCGGAATCATCCCGAAAAACAGATGGTATCCCTTTCAAATATCCCCGGAATCGTATTAGATCTCCGCTATGCCGGCAATGACAATTTCCTGCACAGGAATTTGTACCCCGAAAATACCCGCACAACCTTTCTCAGAAAACAAGCATACGAAGCGCTGGACAGTGTGAACCAGGAACTGGCGAAGCGGGGTATAGTGCTCGTTATATTCGATGCGTACCGGCCATATTCCGTTACTATAGATTTATGGAATTCTGTAAAAGATGAAAGGTATGCGGCAAATCCGGCAAAAGGCAGCGGACATAACCGGGGCATTTCCGTAGATCTCACTTTAGCGGACGCCAAAACACATAAATTGTTACCCATGCCAACGGGTTTCGATAATTTTTCTGACACTGCTTACCAGGATTTTAATAAGGTCGATTCCAAACGAATAACAAACAGGGAATTGCTAAAACATCTCATGGAAAAATATGGATTCATTCCACTTTTCTCTGAATGGTGGCATTACAGCTGGCCTGAAACAGGAGAATTTGAAGTACTGGACCTGAGTTTTCAGGATTTGAATGTTTTACAGACAAACTAGTCAGAAAAAATTTAAAGGTCGCTACTCCTTTCGCTTCAATACACGCGGAATTTTTTGTTCCAGCAACAAGAGATCTGTCAAAACGAGTGCCGTTACGGCTTCCAGCACGACTGGCACACGCAGAGCGATACAAAGGTCATGGCGACCTTTCACAGAAAATAATTCGCGGGTCCCGGTTTCCCGATTAAAGGTTTCCTGTTCTTTCGGTGTGGAAGAAGTTGGTTTGATAGCTATCCGGAACACGAGTTCATTGGCATTGCTGATGCCGCCCACAACGCCCCCCGCATGGTTCGTTAAAGTGCGGCCGGTTTTGTCGGCAATTGGATCATTATGCTGTGATCCAAACATTCGCGCCGCAGCAAATCCGGTTCCGAATTCAATAGCCCGTACAGCAGGTATCGAGAACACAGCGTGTGCTATCAAAGATTCCACACTGTCGAAGAAGGGTTCGCCCAGGGAAGGCGGCAGGTTCTGCACGCGGCATTCCACAATCCCACCTACCGAATCCTTGGCATCAATCGCTTTCTGAAGGCCGGCGTCCAGATCGGTCAGTCCGCCAATCTCTAAAATTTCTGCATGCAACTGTGTTTGACTAAGCTGCAATAATTTCTTTGCAATCACTCCGGCTGCCACCAGTGCAACCGTTAGCCTTCCGCTGAAATGGCCGCCGCCACGATAATCTTCAAACCCCCCAAATTTTTCGTGGGCCACAAAATCTGCATGCCCCGGACGGGGGATGGCCCTGAGCTTTTCATAATCGCCTGAACGCGTGTTATTATTTTCAAATAGAATGGTTATAGGAGCACCCGTGGTATGGCTATTAAATATTCCGCTTTTAAAAATAGGCAGGTCAGATTCCTGACGAGGCGTTGTTCCTTTTTGCAAACCTCCTTTTCTTCTTTCAATATCCTCAAAAAAAT
>DATCAO010000486.1:0-4401 GCA_036512575.1 Puia sp. | reverse complement strand
ATTTGTAAAACTGGTGTAGTTGTTAAAAGAACCCGGAGGATTCGCGAAGTTGTACCGGTAATAAAGGTCTAATGACCCTGAGAATGTGGTCGCGGGAGAGGGAACGACCGTATCGGCTTTTGGGGCCGGTGCGGCTGTTTTGGTTGAATCCTGTCCCTGGGCCGAAATGAAAACTCCGATTGCGATGATAAGCAGTTTGATGTTTTTAACCATTGCTGTTTGTTTTAATTGTGTACTGAATGACAGCAGTGCCCCTTGCCGGGGTCCCGCTACTAGCAATTTGAATGGCTAAGCTGAATCGTTATCGAAAGTGGTTTTCAAATAATTGGATGGCGCGCGAATCGTTCAGCAAAAGGGAAGGTTTAATACGTTTATTAAATAAATATGTAATACCTATTTAACGATGTGAAAGTATTATTAATTCTAATTCTAATTTGTTATTAAGACATATTTATTATAAGTTAATATGATCGAAAATTTAGATTTCATTCAATAAAAACATATCTAAAATAAACATTATCCAATAAAAAAAGGCCCCTGGAGGGGGCCTTATATAACAAGAATGTCTAATCTCTTAACGTAAGAACAGGATTTCCCGGTATTTCGGCAACAGCCATTCGCTATCGTCGATCAGCACTTCGAGTTTGTCCACATGATAGCGGATCTTATCGAAAAAGGCTCCTTTGACGTCGTCGCAGTAAGCGATGGCTTTATCCCTTGTACTATCCAGTGCATTAGCCTTTTTCCGGGCATCGATCATCTTGCTCACCTGGGAACTGATTTCGGAGATGTGTTCGGAAATCTTTTCCAGGATGGCTTTTTGGTTGGAAAAAGCGGGTTCTTTCAGACCGATTTCTTTCATCCCGATGATATTCTGGATTAGGGTGTTCTGGTATTTGAAAGCCGGCGGAAGGATATGACTGGTGCAAAGTTCCCCCATGATCCGGGCTTCGATCTGCACTTTCTTTACATATTTCTCCAGTTCTATTTCATGGCGGGCTTCCAGTTCCACATGACTCAGCACACCATTGGTTTCGAAGAGGTGTTTGGCTTTTTCCGTAACCAGTGCATCCAGGGCCAGCGGGGTGGTTTTTACATTGGGCAGGCCTCTTTTCTTAGCTTCTTTTTCCCATTCCTCACTGTAGTTATTGCCTTCAAAAAGAATTTTTTCGCTGCTCACGATGTACTCGCGGATCACGTGCATGATGGCGATTTCTTTCTTCTCACCTTTTTCAATCAGTGTATCCACTTCTTTCTTAAAGTTCTTGAGTGTTTCTGCCATGATCGTATTGAGGGCTGTCATCGCATTGGCGCAATTGGCGGAAGAACCCACGGCGCGGAATTCAAATTTATTACCAGTGAACGCAAAAGGAGAAGTCCTGTTACGATCGGTGTTATCCAATAATAATTCCGGTATGCTCCTGTGCAGATCCAGTTTGAGGATGGCTTCGTCCTGTTCGTCGAATTTGGCACCTACGCGTTCTTTGATATCTTCCAGTACTTTGGTGAGGAAGCCACCGATGAAAACAGAAATGATGGCCGGCGGTGCCTCGTTGGCACCCAGGCGGTGGTCGTTGGCTGCGGAAGCTATGGAAGCGCGCAGGATATCATTATAGTCGTGAACGGCTTTAATGGTATTCACGAAAAAAGTCAGGAACATGAGGTTGGTCTTCGGTGTCTTTCCAGGTGCCAGCAGGTTTACGCCGGTGTCGGTTGACATGCTCCAGTTATTATGTTTACCGTTCCCATTGATGCCGGCAAATGGTTTTTCATGGAGCAGTGCGCGCAATTTATGGCGACGGGCCACACGATCCATAATGTCCATCAGCAGGGTATTGTGGTCAACGGCAACGCTGATTTCTTCGAATATCGGGGCACATTCGAATTGCGAAGGGGCCACTTCGTTATGCCTGGTTTTTAAAGGAATGCCCAGCTTATAGGATTCCGTTTCGAAATCGCGCATGAAGGCATAAATCCTTTCCGGAATGGAACCGAAATAATGGTCTTCCAGCTGCTGACCTTTAGCAGGTGGATGGCCGAATACGGTTCTTCCGCTCATCACCAGGTCGGGGCGTGCATTGGCCAGGGCTTCGTCGATGACGAAGTATTCCTGTTCCCATCCCAGGGTACCGATTACTTTGGTAACATTCTTATCAAAATAATTACATACGTCCACAGCCGCCTTGTTCATGGCTTCCAGGGACTTCAGCAGGGGCGCTTTATAGTCGAGGGTTTCTCCTGTATAGGAAACAAAAATGGTGGGAATGCAAAGTGTTCTTCCTGTTTCGATTTCCATAATAAACGGGGGGGAGGATGGATCCCAGGCAGTATATCCGCGAGCTTCAAAAGTGGCCCGGATGCCGCCTGATGGAAACGAGGATGCGTCTGGTTCCTGCTGGATCAGGGCATCATCTTCGAATTGCTCAATCGCTGTGCCGTCGCTTTTAATGGAGAAAAAGGAATCGTGTTTTTCTGCTGACGAACCGGTGAGCGGCTGAAACCAGTGGGTATAATGGGTCACGCCCTTTAATTCAGCCCACTGCCTTAACCCGGCAGCGATCTGGTTGGCTACTGCACGGTCAATTTTCTTACCCCCCTTGATGGATCCAATGAGGCTTTTAAAAGCCTCATCGCTCAGGAATTCCCGGGCAGTACGAGCCGTAAATACATTTTCCTGGAAAATAGCCGTGATTTTGGTGGATCCGTCAAGCTTAACCGGAGTTTTCGTTGACAGATCGTTAATTGCTTTTACTCTTAACGATTCCATTTACAATAATTTTTAGAAAAACGAAAGTAAGCGATTATTCATAAGGGCGAAAAAAAAATAGCTTTTTAGGTTTTTTTTTAGAAATTGTTCTAAAATATATTAAAAAGCATGGCTGTTTTTGTGAATATTCAAAGTAAAATGATAAAAAATTGTGACATTAAGGTAAATTCTAATGTATTTTGAAAATCCAGTACCTGAGTTTCTGTTGCAGGAGGGGGTGGCCGGAATACAGGAATACGATCAGGAAAAGAAAGGGAATGGTACGATAGCGCACAATGGCACCCGGAAAGGGTACGGTATATCCGATTGTAATAAACTGGCAGATGCCGTAGTAAAGAAAAAACCAACATAAGGGAACAGACACCTGCTCCCGCCGTCGCCGGTCGAGCAGAAAAAACAAGAGACCTGCTAAAAGCATCAGGACTTCTACCGAGGAACCGGACTGGAGTAGATTTTTCCCTTCCCAGGGAAAGGGGCGCAGCATGCTGTTGGCAAAGGCCTGGGGCAAAACTTTCAATGCACTCAGAGGGCCCGGCTCCAGGCTGTCCAGCCCATACCGGGTGTTCCCATGCAACAGAAAAAACTTTTGCTGTGTTTCGGCCATCGGCCTGGACAACTGATAGGGCTGGGGCAGGAAGAGGCTGGCCATAAATAAAATGATCAGGCCGATATAGATGCGGTTATATATCCCGGGAGAGAAAATTTTTTTTCTCAGGCTGAGCTGGTAAGCGAAATATGCCGGCAAAAAAATCAGCATGAACTGATACCGCAGGAGCAGCAATCCGCAGAATCCCGCGAGTATAAACAATATTTTTCGGGGTCCGGGACTGAGCGCGTATGCGTCTCCGTTATATAAAATCAGCATCATGCTGAGCAGGAGCAGGGCCTCAGCCCTTATGCCGCTGCACCAGAAAACAACAGAGGGTATAAAAAAGACGACCAGGAAATACATCCCTGAGCGCAGGGGGAATTTTGCAGATAACATTTTAAACAGCAGGAGCGGGCCGGGAATGGTGAGCATATCAAACAGGACCACGTTGATATAATAATTTTTTCCGCTGAACAGGTTCAGGATGGCCAGTCCCTTAATCATAAACCACCTTTCAAAATTTTCCACATAAAACCGGAAGGCCTGCAGGAAATGGTTACCGGTAACATGATAAGCGAAAACAGGCAGGAATTCCTGGAAGAACTGAGCGGGATGCCTGAGCAGCAGATCCGTCTGATCTTTCGATTCGTCAAAAAAATTCCAGGTATCGTCCCCGCCGTAATAGTGATAAAAAACCCATCCATAGAGGCAGCCCATAAATATTCTATAAAATACTACTGAGCCGGTATGATAAATCGTGAACGGGAAAATCTTGCGACGTATAATAACATGCAGGAGCAATGTTCCGGAAAACAGGTAAAAGAAAAACAGAAAGTAGGTCAGCATAGGAAGTTTACCTGATTTTGATTACCCAAATCTATAAATTTGAATGTAATATCGATGAATGAATGCGAATCAGACCAAAAAGCGCAGGAAAAAGATCACACTAGTAGCGAATAGCGCATGGTCGGTATATAATTTCCGGATAGACCTGATCCGCCACCTCCTGTCCCGGTTCGACGTGCTGATTGTTGCGCCACGGGAT
>DATCAO010000485.1:0-6215 GCA_036512575.1 Puia sp. | reverse complement strand
GTCCTGTTCGAAAAAATCCTGCAGCATGACAGTCAGGGTGCCGTCCGCCAGATGCTGCACGGCAAAAGCCGTGAACAATACCTGCCACCCAACCTGCCAGCGGAGCAGATCAGTTCCATTCCTTATACTCCGGGTGTATATTATTTCCACGACCAAAAGGGCAAAGTGATCTATGTGGGCAAAGCAAAAAACCTGCGCAGCCGGGTGTGCAGCCATTTTTCAAATAACCATACCGGTTTGCGCAAGCAGGAATTCCTCCGGAATATATTTTCCGTTTCCTGGCAGGATTGCGGAACGGAGCTGATGGCTTTTCTGATGGAATGTGTAGAGATCAGGCGTCTCTGGCCTGCCTATAACCGGAGCCTGAAAAGATTTGAACAGGTGTACGGACTCTATGTTTATGAAGACCAGGCGGGCTATCTGCGACTCACCATCGAAAAGAAAAAACCCAACCTGCCTGCTTATTATCGATTCAACGGACTGGCCGAGGGCTGGCAGATATTGCACAAACTGGTGAGGCAGTTTGAACTCTGTCCCAAATTGTGTTTTATCCAGAAAGGAAATGATGTTTGTTCTGGAGTCAGGGAGCATACCTGTCTTGGCGCCTGCGAACAAAGGGAGTCCCCCGCTGACTATAATCTCCGGCTCACCCGGTCCCTGGAATCCCTTCAGGAAATGCTCCCCTCATTCATGATCCGGGACAAGGGCCGCGATGCTTCGGAAGAAAGTTGCATACTGATTGAAAACGGAAGGTTCTATGGCATGGGTTGGCTGGATAAGAATATTCAGATCCGTAATCTGGAAGAACTCAAAGAGCAACTCACGGTATATCCGGAGAATGATTATATGCGGGGACTGGTGTATTCTTTTGCTGAGAAATGGCCGGAAAAGAAAGTATGGGAGTATGGGAGTATGGGAGGACGAGAAGACTAAAGCAGGGATTTTATTAAAGACAGAAATTGTTTTCGGGGGATCATACGGGCGCCGAGGGATTCGAGGTGCGCCGTATATACCTGGCAGTCGATCAGTTCGACGCCCTCCGTTTTGAGAAACTCCACGTATTTAATAAATGCATATTTGCTGGCGTTACTATACCGGCTAAACATGCTTTCTCCATAAAAAACTTTCCCCAGGCGAATGCCATATAATCCGCCGACCAGTTCACCATTCAATCGTACTTCCGCGCTATGCGCATACCCGGCATGGTGGAGGTCGTTATAGGCATTGCGCATCTCTTCGGTAATCCAGGTGCCATCCTGCCCGCGGCGGCTGATGGATTTGCACTGACTGATCACGCCATTGAAATCAGTATTGATGGAAAATGCAAAAGCGTTTTTTTTCAGTAATTGTTTCATGCTGGAACTCACTTTCAATTCGCGCGGAACCAAAACAAAACGGGGATTGGGGCACCACCAAAGTATATAGTCATTTTCGTACCAGGGGAAAATGCCATTTTGATAAGCATGTAAAAGCCTCTCACGGGAAAGGTCGCCTCCGATAGCAAGCAGACCATCTTCATCTGCCATTTCTGCCGGTGGAAAGCGGATCTCCTGATCTAGTGCAATGAGGGGAGGCATTATACAATTTGGAAGTTTGGAAATGTCAGGAGTTGGACAGCACTTCAATGGTTGCACCTATGCCCCTATCTGTTATCGCATCACACATGGGTTTTAATTCTTCATAACTTCCCTGTTTGACGGCATACTTACCCTGGGTATGGATGATCATCGCACATTGTTCAGCCTGTTCGGTGGAGTGATGACAAATTTCCACCAGGGTCTGGATTACCCAGTCAAAGCTGTTCACTTCGTCGTTCCAAACCACCAGGCTATATGGGGATTCCACATCCGTAAGGGTTTCCATATCGAACGCGGTTTCCTCGTAATGACCGGGTTTATTCAGCTGCTTAACCATACCATAAAATTAAAACAATGATTCGTTTATGCAAAGAAGGCGGGGGATAAGCTTTTTATAAAACTTGAACAACCTGGTATAATCCGTGAAGTTGGGCGTAAGGCGTAAAGCTTAAGGCTTAAGGCATAAGGCCTAAGGCATAAGGATTGAAGTGTTTCATATGAATATTAATTGGATTATTGGAATTTGAAAAGAAATTTTTCTAAACGTAATAAGATTGAAAATATGATTCCTAAAAAAGCCTTATGCTTTAAGCCTTAAGCTTTAAGCCTTAGCTTATTTTTGCTTCCAAACCCACGGCAAAATGGCTTTATTACGCAGGCATACACAAATAAAATCAAATGAGGATACCGGCTTCGGAACGAATCCCGACAATTTCGGGGGGCGGTTCATCAACCGCGACGGCACATTTAACGTTAAGAAAGAAGGTCTTCCTTTTTTCCAGCGGTTCAGTCTCTATCATTCGATGCTGAATATGCCGTCCTGGAAATTCTATGGAACACTGTTCGCTTTTTACCTCTGTGTCAATTTTATTTTTGCCTGCATTTATTTTTTCATTGGTAGTTCTCAATTTCAGGGAATCCTGGCAACCGGACAGCGGGCAACTTTTAAAGAAATGTTTTTTTTCAGTACCGAAACATTTACCACGGTAGGATATGGAAGGGTAAATCCGGTGGGCGATGGGGCCAACGGTGTTGCTGCGATTGAATCCATGCTGGGTTTTTTATCTTTCGCCATCGCTACGGGTCTTTTGTATGGCAGGTTTTCAAAACCCAAGGCCTTCCTGTTATTCAGCAGGCAGGCCCTTGTGAGTCCTTACAAGGACGGAACGGCGCTTATGTTTCGTTTTGCAGTGTACAAGGACAATCATACCCTCACCAACCTCGATCTCAAAGTGAATGCCGCATTGGTACTCTCAGATAACGGCAAGACGGTATTCAAGTTTTATGATCTGGAACTGGAACGCGGTCATGTAGAATCGCTGCCCATGAACTGGACGGTTGTCCATCCCCTCAATGCCGAAAGTCCTCTTTTTGAGTACACGGCTGAGGATATGAGAAGAACTGACCTGGAAATTTATGTGTCGGTCCGTGCTTTTGATGATGTCTATTCCAATATTGTTCAGCAGCGGACCTCATATACCTACAACGAAATTTTATTCGACAGGAAATTTGTGCAGATGTACCGCGAAAGCAAAGATGGTAATACGACCATTGTGGAATTACACAAACTTCATGAGCACAGGGAGGCGCATACTCGTAACAAAGCACAAGAGTAACTTTTAACAAGTATGAGAGTATGGGAGTATGAGAGTCTGGGTTGTGTAAAGTTAGGAACTATGGAAGCGTGATAAAGTACTCCCATACTCCCATATTCTCATACTCCCACACTTTCGTAGCTGCTTACCGGTTCGCAGGTGCAAACCAGGTTCCTGTCGCCATACGTATTGTTCACGCGGCCGATGGAAGGCCAGAACTTATTGTTCCGGGTAAAGGCCAGGGGGAACGCTGCTTTTTCTCTGCTGTAACCGTGATTCCATTCGTTAGCGGTAATGACAAACTGCGTATGCGGGGCGTTTTTTAATGGATTGTCTGTTTTATCCAATCTGCCCTCGGTTATATCCTGAATTTCCTGGTGGATGGCAATCATCGCATCACAGAAACGGTCCAGTTCGGCCTTGTCCTCGCTCTCGGTGGGTTCGATCATCATGGTGCCCGGCACCGGGAAACTCAGGGTGGGGGCGTGGAATCCGTAATCCATCAGGCGTTTGGCAATATCTTCTGCTTCCACGCCGGCCTGTATTTTGAAGGGCCTGAGGTCCACAATAAATTCATGGGCGCAGGTGTTGTGCGGGCCCGTATATAAAATGGGATAGTACTTCTCCAGACGCGCTTTCATATAATTGGCATTCAGAATAGCATAAGCAGTGGCCTGTCGTATACCGGAAGACCCGAGCATTTTGATATAGGCATAACTGATCAGCAGGATGCTTGCTGATCCATAACGGGCAGCACTAACCGCACCTGTGCCTGCAACGCCCGGATTGGTCCAGTGACCCGGCAGGTGGTCTTTCAATTTTTCATTCACACAAATGGGTCCCATTCCGGGTCCACCACCACCGTGGGGTATGGCGAAAGTTTTATGCAGGTTCAGGTGGCATACATCGGCACCGATAAATCCCGGACTGGTCAGGCCGACCTGCGCATTCATATTGGCGCCATCCATGTATACCAGTCCGCCATTGTCGTGAATGATCTGGCAGATGTCTTTAATCCCTTCTTCAAAAACCCCGTGTGTGGAAGGGTAGGTAACCATTAATCCGGCGAGTTCATTTTTATGCAGGTTGGCTTTTTCCCTGAGGTCGGGGATATCGATATGCCCGTCTTCATCGCTTTTTACCACGACCACCTGCATGCCCGCCATTACTGCGCTGGCGGGATTGGTGCCGTGGGCCGATATGGGAATCAGCATCACCTGACGATGCTGCTGTCCCAGGGCGGCGTGGTAAGACCGGATGGAGAGCAGGCCGGCATATTCTCCCTGGGCACCGCTGTTGGGTTGCAGGGAAGTTGCTGCAAAACCGGTGATGGTGCTCAACCAGGATTCCAGTTCCTGAATCATTTGCTGATACCCTTTCCATTGGTTTTCGGGAGCAAAGGGATGTATCTTACTGAATTCAGGCCAGCTCACGGGGATCAGTTCACTGGCGGCATTGAGTTTCATTGTGCAGGAACCCAGCGGAATCATCGATGTGTTTAAAGAGAGGTCTTTATTTTCCAGGCTCTTCAGGTAGCGCATCATTTCTGTTTCACTGTGGTGGGTATTAAATACCGGGTGGCTCATGAATGCCGAGCTTCGGTTGAGGATGACCGGTATATTTTCACTGTAGGTATCGTAGTCAAATATCGTGGCAACATCATCATGTCCCCTAAACGCGGCGAAGACCGACAGTATGTCCAGGATATCGCGTTGCGTGCAGGTTTCCCCAATCGAAAGGGTCAGGCTGTGCCGGTCTCCGTAAAAAAAATTCATCTGCCTGGCTTCTGCGAGTGTCCTGATTTTTTCCGGCTCATCTGTTTTTATCGTCAGGGTATCGAAGAAATATTCATTGACTATTTCAAAACCCAGTTCGCGAAGGCCATGTGCAAGGGCCTGTACCAGGATACTGATTCGCGTGGAGATGTCTTTCAGTCCCCTTGAACCATGATATATGGCGTACATAGCAGCCATATTGGCCAGCAGGGCCTGGGCGGTACAGATATTTGAAGTGGCTTTTTCTCTTTTAATATGCTGTTCCCGTGTTTGCAGCGCCATACGTAGTGCGCGGTTTCCCTGGGCATCCACACTGACCCCGATAATTCTTCCGGGGATGGCTCTTTTGAAATCATCTTTCGCTGAAAAGAAAGCAGCATGCGGTCCGCCGAAACCAATGGGTACGCCAAATCGTTGTGCAGATCCGATCGCTACATCAGCACCGAGTTCGCCAGGTGGTGTGAGCAGGGTTAATGCCAGCAGGTCGGTTGCCATGGCAACAAAACCACCGGTTTCCTGAACAGAACGGATGAATGAACGGTAGTCGGGAATATTTCCTTCCGCATTCGGATATTGAACGATGGCACCGAAATAAGAATCATCTATATGGGCTTTTGCGTAATCACCGGTCACCAACTCAATACCCAGGGGTTCAGCACGGGTGACTAATACATCGAGGGTTTGTTTAAAAATGGAACGGTCTACAAAAAACTTCGGTACGGCAATATGTTGATGGTCCCTGTTTTTCTGATTGAAGAACATGATCATCGCTTCGGCTGCCGCTGTGCCCTCATCGAGCAGGGAGGCATTTGCCAGGGGCAGGCCGGTCAGGTCACTCACCATGGTCTGGAAATTCAGCAGGCTTTCGAGCCTGCCCTGGGATATCTCGGCCTGGTAGGGCGTATATTGGGTATACCATCCCGGGTTTTCAAAAACATTCCGGAGGATCACAGAGGGTGTGATCGTTTCATAGTTACCCTGGCCGATATAATTTTTGAATACCTGGTTTTTCGAAGCGATATTCCGGATCAGGTTTAAATATTCCGACTCACTGACAGGTTCCGTTACCTGGAGAAACCTGGGATTCCGGATGCTGGATGGAATGGCTTTATCGATCAGTTCTTCCAGTTTCTCTACGCCAATGGTTTCCAGCATCTGCCGGGTTTCAGTTTCGTTGGAACCAATATGTCTTCTGGTAAATTCGCCTGCCTGTTTCTCAAATAAATTCATATCCGGGGATGTGTGGATCAAAAGATGCGCAAAGTTAA
>DATCAO010000484.1:0-2240 GCA_036512575.1 Puia sp. | reverse complement strand
TGTCTCCATCACTGAAGAAACGGAAAGAGTAACCATCGTGATGGAAGAAGAACCTTCTTTTGATACAAAGGATGATTCAGAAAATATACGGGATGATACCAGCGGTCCGGAGGATTTTCAGGAGGAAGAAGAGCCTTTCGTTTCGGAAAAAGATAAAATGTTTCAGGGAAAGCGTTGGCCCCCGGAATTTGAATTTCTCGCCAGATTGATCGCCTACCGGGTCAGGCAAAATTTTCAGGGAGGCAGTTCCGACACAAAACCCATTCCGCCGCCATTTGCTTTTTGGCAATTGAAACTGACTGATTTTATTGAGTTCAATAAAAGCAGACTTCATCCGGATCATTCTTCCTTTACAGAAGATGAAGCCAGTTTGTTACTGCTGGCCATTGCGCCGCATGTTCATCCTGATTTGCTGGACATCGCCATTCAGACTTCCATTGAACATGCAGGCGAGTTTCCTCAATTGGGCGGTATCAGACCAGATGGAAAAAATTTCAGGGGTTTCCTGCCTACGGGTGAAACAGCTCTTTTTCTTTTGGGGGACGACAATTATAACAAGAGACTTGAGATTCGCAAGTTATTTGATGCGGATCACTTCTTTAGCCGAAAAAAAATCCTTTGGCTGGAAGACCTTTCGCCGGGTGAACCTTCCATGAGCGGAAAGATCATCATGTCGCAGGATTATATTGATACGTTTATATTGGGTAAACCCTCAGCTCCGCATTTCAGCTCCAATTTTCCTGCAAAACGAATTGAAGAAAAGAGGACACGTGAGCAATCGCTGGTCATCAATGCAGAGCTTACCAAACAGGTAAACGAATTGAGATCCTGGGTAACCAACAACAATTTTTTATTTGAGAATTTCGGTATGGACGACCGCCTCAAAAAGGGATATCGTGCGCTTTTTTATGGACCGCCCGGTACCGGAAAGACCCTGACAGCCGGCATACTTGGTAATGAATTGGGGAAAGAAGTATATAAGATCGATATCTCCATGGTGGTTTCCAAATATATCGGCGAAACAGAGAAAAACCTAGAATTGCTTTTTGCGAGGGCAGAGGACAAAGGGTGGATACTTTTTTTCGATGAGGCGGATGCCCTGTTCGGAAAAAGAACGGATGTCCGGGATGCGCATGATAAATACGCGAACCAGGAAGTGTCTTATCTCCTGCAAAGGATTGAAGATTACAATGGGTTAATTATCCTGGCGACGAATAAGAAAAATAACATTGACGAGGCTTTTATCAGGAGATTTAATGCTGTTTTAAAATTTCCATTTCCGGATGCGAATGAAAGGAAGCGTATTTGGGAGAAGTCCCTTCCAGCCAGGGTCAAATTTGCCAAAGAAATACTTTTACCAGACGGTAAGAAAGAAACCGTTATTGAGCCTAAAAAGGAGGATGTGCTGAGCATGATCAGAAAATATGAGTTATCCGGCGGCAATATTATAAATATTGTGCACTATGCGAGTTTAAAGGCAGCGGAACGGGGAAGGTGTGATATCGAAAAGAAACAGACGGATAATAGTGATGAAATAGTAAATAACAGTGAAAACAAACGGGACATCGATTTTCTTACCATTTATATGGCAGATTTATTAAGTGGTATCAGAAAAGAGCTTACTAAAGAAGGTAGACCATTTGTGGAGATCCCCGAAAAAAAACTGACAGGGAAAAGACAGTCGGAACCACAGCACTAAGTGAAACCATTAGGCAGGTATTCCCAATAAAAATCCAGTAACCCGGTGAAGATGCCTGTCATTCTTTTAAAAACTTCTCTGATAGCCCGCCATCAGATTAACTGAATTTACTAGTAAAATGTAAAACCTTTCATTATGAACAACAATGAACCCAAAGTTGCCATCCCCGGCAGTTTCCGCAAAGTCGCCGATGGCGCGACCATGATCTCTTCTTCAGACCCCAACGAAACCATTTCTGTTACACTCTATGCCAGGAGAAATCCCCATCCGCCGGGAGAAGTTAAAGCGGTGCATGAGCGACTCGCAGGAGAGTTACCGGGTGAACGTCGATACCTGAACCGTACAGAGTTTAACCAGTTGTTCGGAGCGAGCCCGAAAGACATCGAAAAAATAAAGGCATGAGCCAAGGCCAACGCACTCCGTGTAGTAGATGAAGACATTTCCAAAAGGCAGGTTCGTGTGGAAGGAAAAATCGGTGATTTCAGTAAAGCCTTCGATACCTCTTTCCATGATTACGAACATCCCACCCTCGGCAAGTTTC
>DATCAO010000483.1:0-2783 GCA_036512575.1 Puia sp. | reverse complement strand
GACACTTCGAGACCGCTCTTACCCAGTTTACGTTTTTTCATTGTTTAGTATTTTAATCGTTTAACCGGAACAAAATTAGACCGGCTGCCCGGAAGAAAATAACGCAAAGCAAGCAATGATTTACGAAATTCAAACAATCATGGTGTTCTGGCAGCCCGCCGGGTTTGAATACCAAAGCAGTTAAACCATCTTCATAGCGAAATGCAGCAGTTCAAATACGAGCGTCCGCAACACATCGTATTTATGGGCGTATTCCGAATTGATTTCTGCCATCATGCGTTCAAAGATTTTTTGCACAGGGTCTATCTGATCATCCCTGAGTTCGAAGATCCGGGTTCCGCCGGGCTGAAAGACGGCATACTGGGCCAGGTTGCCATACTGATGAAAAAAGTTTTCGTTGAATACACAGAAAAATCCATTGCGCATATTGTCCAGGTGCTCCCATACATAAGGAATCTGCGGGCTTGAGAATGTAAGTGCCTGTTTTTTTACTTCTATCACTTTGTCTGCATAGTGCACTTTACTGTGACCGCCCACCAGCATGATCTTAAAATAATCCTTTCGCCGGTATGGCAGGGGGCCGGGCGGATCTCCAAGGATGGGTTCCAATGCAAAAACATTGAAATGCCCGATATCATTGCGGATGCTCTCCGGCAGCCAGCCGAATTTTCTTTTATAAAATTCCTCTATCGTTTCCACATCATTCATGAAACCTCTTAAAGCACGATGGTTTTTACATTTTTCAAAACCGTTCCATTCTTTATTTCATCTGTACCGGACCGCAGCAGCATGTCCCCTTCATTCAGATTGCCGTAGATTTCGATCAGGCCATTGGTTTCCCGGCCGGTTTTGACGTCTACCCTTTGTGACTGGTTGTTGACCACACGAATTACGAAAACACTTTCGGTTGAATTGATGACCGCCGATTTTGGAACAATAAAACTGCTGTCGCCGGAAGGCAAGGGCAGGTTCGCCTCGGCTACCATACCCGGTAATAATTTTTTATCGTTATTGACTACATCCATTTCAATCCGCTGGGAACGCAGCCTCTCGTCGATGGATCCGGACATGCGAACAATAGCTGCCTTGAATAGCTGGCCAGGCTGGGACTTGACGGTGAAACTCACTTCATTTTTATTTTTCAGATACCCGGTGTAGGCTTCAGGAACCGACAACACCAGGCGAAGTCTTTTCTGTTCCTGCAAATTAAAGAGCGGAAGTTCTGAACCCTTACCGGCGGGACCCACGTAGGCTCCCGGATTTACATTCCTGGCCGTGATCACACCATTGAAGGGCGCACGGATTTGCAAATAATTCTGCATCTCCAGAATTTCCTTATGCGCCGATTGCGCCGCCTGGAGTTGAGCGAGGTCTGAATTTTTTCGCGCATCAGCCTGCTCCAGGTCGTTCGGAGATATCGTGCCCGGCGTCTTGCTCGTCTCTACCAGGCGATCGTAGTTGGCTTTGCTTGCGAGGTAAATGGCCTCGCGGGATTTAATGGCCGACTCCGCGCCCGCCAGCTGCGAACCCAGTTCGGGTGCATCCATGGTAGCCAGCAGTTCGCCTTCCTTTACTTCAGAACCCACATCGACATACAATTTTTTGACAAAGCTGTTGACCTTGGCATAGAGATCCACCTGCTGGAAGGCGATCAGTTCACCCGGAATCTGTAATGAGGATGAGAGTTTCCCCTTCTTCAGGGAAAACACTTCGGTTACCGGCGTTTCTGCCGGTATTGTTTCTGATTTATCCTTCGCGGAATGATCATCTGCATGGCAACCACTGAATAAAACCGATATCAAAATCGTGATGCCAATTGTATATCGTGACAAAGAAATTAAACGATGATTCATTGCTGTGTTTTTGAACGATTAATGTGATTTCCCCGAAGGATTCAGTTCATGAATATAATGGGCACTGTCTTTATCCTTCGGATCCAGTGATACAGAAGCAATCGATGTTTTATTCTGCACCCATGAAAAGACCAGGGGCAGGATGAATAAAGCAGCGAAGGTGGAAGCGATCAGTCCGCCCACCACGGCACGGCCCAGCGGCGCCGCCTGGTCTCCGCCATCGCCTATTCCTGATGCCATGGGCAGCATACCCACCACCATAGCCACACTGGTCATCAAAATAGGCCTGATGCGGAGTGCTGCCGATTCCTTAGCACTGAGCAAAGCATTTCCGGTATGGAGTCGCAGGTGTTCGGCATTGGTAATTAATAAAACAGAATTGGCTATGGACACGCCCACCGACATGATGATGCCCATATAAGATTGCAGGTTGAGCGTGGATCCTGTAATGATCAATGCCACCAGTGATCCAAGCAACACGGCCGGCACGGTAGACAATACCACCAGCGACACTTTGAAAGATTGGAAGTTGGCAGCCAGCATCAGGAAAATAATCGCGATAGCGGTGATCAGCCCCAATTGCAAACTGCTGAGTGTATCTGATAAAACTTCACTCAATCCTTTGGTCTCAACGTCCAGCCCACGTGGAAGTTGTCCTAAAGATTCGATCGCCTTTTTCACATCTTTTGTTGCCGTACCCAGGTCTTTATTGTTTAAGTTGGCCGTAACGGATAAAAACGGCAGTGCTCCTGAATTGTCGTTCTCCCCATATGAAGTGTCTGATTTCACCGTCGCGACATCACCCAATACGGGCCGGGATTCATTGCTCAATACCGGAATTTCATTGATGTCGTTCATGCTGGTCATCTGATTTTCGGGTATCTCCACCTGTACGCCATAACTGATATTGGTTTTGGGATCGATCCATAG
>DATCAO010000482.1:0-2097 GCA_036512575.1 Puia sp. | reverse complement strand
GTTTCCTTCAAAAAGCCCTTGCCAGGGAGATCACGATTTTCATACATGGAAATGTGGAATATGAACAGGCTCTTGCTACGACGGGAAAATTATTTAATACCACGGGTCCGGCAGAAAACCTGAGCGAATCCGATTTACACGCGCTTGAAGGCATCGTCAAATCAACCTATTCATTGGCAGAACTGAAGCCCGGAGTAGACCTGGTGCGATTCCTGGCGGAAACAGGTATTTTACCGAGCAGGGGAGAGGCGAGGAAAATGGTTCAGAACGGAGGCATAAGCATCAACCGGAAAAAGGTGGATGATGTTCAATTTCCTGTCGGAACAGAGTTGCTGCTGCATGAAAAATATATCCTGGTTCAAAAGGGCAAGAAAAATTTTTACCTGGTAGAAGCGGTATAAAATTCAACAGATTCGATGAATCGCCTGAACATTTTAAAAAACCTTATTTTTGCGGCCTGTTCAATCGATAATTGCCCGATAGTATAAAGGTAGTACGACAGATTTTGATTCTGTTTGTCGAGGTTCGAATCCTCGTCGGGCAACAAAACCCTCCCCATATTTTCGGGGAGGTTTTTTTTTGATGGGCAGTCAGCTTTTTCTCCGGTCCCCATCCAAAAAAAGTCGCTTATTTCTGAAGCTGTGCGATGAGCATCCTGTCGGTGCACGAACACCACGGATTCGTGAAGATTTCTTGTGTTCCGGATGTTGAACATCAAACCTTTATCCATTGGAATTTCCTGATCCCATCCGTGATTCCCGATTATACAATTTTTCCCGTTATGGGAATACCCGGCACACTAAAATATATATATTCATCCATCGTTTACTCTATGTATTTGTCGGAAGATTTCAATATCCAAAAAACCCTAGATGCCCCTGTTTGTTTTTTCAGCAAGAAGAATTTGTTGTTTGTTGGCAACTGTGTTATTGCTGGCGGCTTCAACAACTGCATCTGCACAGTTGAAGGCCGATTTTACGGCTGATGTTTATTCAGGATGCCCGACGCTTCCGGTAAATTTTACCAACACATCTACAGGCACCAGTCCCGCTGCCACCTACACCTGGAATTTTGCGAACGGAAACGGAATCACCACCAACGTTAAAAATGGTCCTATTGGCGCTACTTATTTTGCGGGAGGAGTTTATGTTGTTACACTGGTCATACACGATGGCGCTAAAACAGACTCAACCAGTAAAACGATAACGGTATACAAAAAGCCCACAATCAATTTTAACGCATCCCGTACAGTAGGTTGTTCACCACTTTTGGTTGATTTCAGCAGCTCCCTGGTTGCCGGTTCAGGTACCATTACAGGAGCGGTCTGGAATTTCGGTGACGGAAATTCACTGAATTCAATTGCCGGAACCGTTTCCAATAACTATCAGTTCCCTGGAACCTATTCCATAAGCCTCACGGTCACCAACAGCTTTGGCTGCGTGAATACTTTGACTAATCCGAATATGGTTACCGTGTATCCGGCCCTGGTTCCCTCCTTTAATGTGGACTCGGCGGCGATATGCAGTCTCAACCAGCCGGTGATTTTTCATAATACATCGACCGGTGCCGGTTCACTGGGTTATACCTGGAATTTCGGCGGAGGCCCGGGCGACACCAGTAATCTGACTAATCCATCGCATCTCTTCCCTGCGAAAGGAAATTATACCATTAGCCTTACTGTTTCCAACACCTATGGCTGCTCATCGTCCATAACTAAAAACGCATTTATCAATGCGGCAAACTTCAGCGCGGATTTTACAACAGCCAATTCATATTGCCAGGGGAATACCATTCTTTTTGTCAATAAAAGTACGCCCGCGCCGTCCGGTACTCCTATATGGTCTTTTGGAGACGGTGGGAGCGGAATTGGTTTTACCTACGGTCATAATTATGCAACCGCAGGCACCTTTACCGTGAAAATGTTTGAAAACTTTGGATCCTGCCCGGATTCCGTCGTGAAAAATATCACTATTTTAAGTGCGCCCAATATCAGTCCTTTTATTATAAACAAGGGGGCCAGTTGTTCATCTCCCATGACTGTCAATTTCACCGATACAAGCCTGGGTGCAACGAACTGGCATTGGAATTTTACCGGTA
>DATCAO010000481.1:0-3537 GCA_036512575.1 Puia sp. | reverse complement strand
CAAAAGACATGGAGACACGCACTGCAAGGTCGGTTCTGCTATACCTTTTCAAGGAGAATCATATCATGGATATGACAAATACCACGTTCATCAGCGATTTTACTGAACAGGACAACCGCGAAGAAAAGAAGATGGAAATAAAGGAAACAGCACCCAAAAATTACAGGGGCGACATAGTTCAGGATAACGAGAATGATATTAAAGACAGTCTGTATGGAAATAATGATGTCATGGCCACAGATCCCATGCACGGAACCCACGTCAGCGGAATTATAGGTGCGGAGCGGAACAATGCGCTGGGAATAAATGGAATTGCTGATAATGTACGCATCATGATGATCAGGGCCGTGCCCAACGGTGATGAACATGACAAGGATATCGCATTGGCTATACGTTATGCAGTGAATAATGGTGCCCGGGTAATCAATATGAGTTTCGGGAAAAATCTTTCGCCACAAAAAACCTGGGTGGATGAAGCAGTGAAATATGCAGAATCAAAAGGTGTATTACTGATACATGCTGCGGGAAATGATGCGGAGAATGTGGACTCTGTCGACAATTTCCCCAATCCGGATTATAAAAATTCCCACGCTCAGGCCAAAAACTGGATTACGGTAGGTGCGAGCAGCGATCCCCTGGCCGAAGAAAGCTTTAAGAGTTACACGGCTTCCTTCTCCAACTACGGTAAAAAAGAAGTAGATGTATTTGCACCGGGAACACGTATTTATTCTACTTTACCGGGTGGCAATAAATATGGCAATCTGGATGGTACCAGTATGGCAGCCCCGGTAGTTACCGGTGTAGCCGCGCTGATCCTGGAATATTTCCCAACGCTGAGCCCGGCAGAGGTAAAATATTGTATTGAAAAATCTGCTACTTTGCCTGCTATCAAGGCGAAAAAACCAGGAACAGAAGAAATGGTTCCGCTTTCTGAATTAAGTGCATCCGGAGGCATTCTGAATGCTTATGGTGCGGTGAAAATGGCCGCAGCTATTTCGGATCCACAGAAAAAAGAAGTTTTAAAATCCACGCTGCAAAAGGAAAAAAATTAAGCGACATCTCAAATCTCTAAAGATATTAAAACCCCGGACTCACGCCGGGGTTTTTTATTTGTATGGTGAATGGATCGTGCCGCGTATTGACTGAAGGTTGTTAATTTACCTTTTTGTAATTTGCCATATGCCCTTAGCCCAGCGACGTCTTCACCGCATTGCCGTCAGTAGTTTCTTCTTCCTGGCAGGCATTTGTTTTGCTTCATGGGCATCCCGTATTCCGGATATTCAAACCAGGCTGCAGCTCAACAGCGCTGCATTGGGCGGCGTGTTACTTTGCCTCCCCATTGGCTTGCTCACTTCCCTGCCCATTGCAGGCTTCCTGGTTGCAAAATACGGAAGCCGGATCATCGTCATGCTGGCAGCAATTTTATATTCCTGTACGCTTCCGATGCTTGGATTTTCCGGTTCAGTCACTCAGCTGATGATTACTTTATTTGTTTTTGGATTTGGCGGAAATATGATGAACATCTCGATCAATACGCAAGCGGTTGCAACCGAAGGTTTGTATCATAAGCCCATCATGGCTTCATTTCATGGTGTCTGGAGTATGGCAGGATTTACCGGCGCTGCAATCGGCACAATCATGGTTCATTTGCATGTTTTACCCCCTTACCATTTTCTTTGTATTACGGCCCTTGCGGTCCTGATCCTGATCATGTTCGCCGGAAATCTCATCCGCCAGGACAGCAACCGCGATGAAAAACAGCCGGTATTCGCGCGTCCGGATAAATCTATTTTGAATTTCGGGCTTATTGCCTTTTTTTCCATGATATGTGAAGGTGCGATGTTCGACTGGAGCGGAATCTATTTTGCGAAAGTGGTACGGCCGGATCCCACCCTGGTTACTGTAGGTTATACAGCGTTTATGTGTACCATGGCAACCGGTCGATTTGTGGGGGACTGGGTAGCATTCCGGCTCGGCATGAAAACCATGTTACAACTTAGCGGTTTGCTTACCGCAGGCGGATTGCTGCTGGCTGTATTTTTCCCTCATTTTATAACGGCTACCATAGGCTTTCTGATCGTGGGTGCCGGTGTCTCCTCCATCATTCCAATGATATACAGCGCAGCAGGAAAATCGAAAATCATGTCGCCCGGAGTGGCCATTGCAGCAGTTTCCACCATCGGCTACCTGGGATTTTTATTCGGACCGCCTTTTATCGGTTTTATAGCCCAGGCAACCAGTCTGCGCATTTCTTTTGGACTTATTGCGGTTATGGGAACGATGATCGCACTGATTTCATCCAAAATCAGTATCGAAAAGTAAAAACCAGTGATGGTAAAGATTGATGTATAAAGTATTTAGCGGGAAAGAAAAAAGCTACTGATTGTTCAGTAGCTTTTTTAGTATTAATATTTTACTTTTTAATTTTTATACACCACTGCTTTCAAAGCGATCATGTCATCCATTACATTGATGGTCTCTTTCAGATAGATATCCGTTTTGCGGCTGTCGACCCATTGTTTATATCGCTCTGCTTTATCCTTGTCCTCACTGTACTTCGCTGTATCCTGCGGCAGACTATTGATCATCATAGGTACAGAGAGTTTACTTACAGAATCGATTTGTTTCGCCGTCGCCCGCATCATTTTTTGTTCTTCCTGATAGGCTTTCAGGTTGAGGGGATACATCTTGTCATTTTGTTTATCCAGCCATGCTGCATCCCTTGATATAGTAGTGAAAGCATTACTCGTATTGGTTCTTTCTGTGCTTGATGTCCGGATATTGTTAATGTCGTAAGCGTATTTCCAGGTCGTATAGTCCGCTTTCGACATTTCATCCCAGGCCAGCGCGTCGGGTTGGTCTTTTTCACGAATTTTATAGTGTTCGTACAAATCTGGTAAAACAATATCAGATGATACACCACGTAACTGCGTAGATCCACCGTTGATTCGATAAAATTTCTGAAGTGTCAGCTTAACTGTACCCAAAGGTCCGTTCATGTCGTTTATACCCGCGTTTTTGTCCAATGGGATATTTCGCTGAACGGTTCCTTTACCGTAGGTGCTCGTGCTGCCGATAATCACACCCCGATGATAGTCCTGAATGGCAGCCGCAAAAATTTCAGATGCCGACGCACTAAACTCATTAACCATTACCGCTAAGGGACCATCATACAAAACGTTCTTGTCCCGGTCATTTAATACCTGGGATTTCATGTCTCGGTCACGAACCTGCACTACCGGACCCTGATCAATAAAAAGACCCACCATTTGTACAACGTCATATAATGAACCGCCACCGTTATTTCGCAAATCCAGCACTATGCCGTCTACTTTAGCTTCTTTTAATTTAATGATTTCCCTGGCCACATCTACCGAACACCTGTTCCCTTTCTGATTGTCGAAGTCCGCATAAAACTCAGGCAGGAATATATATCCGATTTTCCCCTTTTCACTTTGGATAATCACACTCTTGGCAAATTTTTCGTCCTGTACGATCTCGTCGCGAACCAGGGTAACCACTTTGATCGACCCGTCT
>DATCAO010000480.1:0-2998 GCA_036512575.1 Puia sp. | reverse complement strand
CTTTTTTCCACGCGGTCAAAAAAGACTACGGGAATGTGTTTTTCCGAAAAGGAACTGAAATGATCCAGGTTTACCGTATCAATCGAAAGCGATGCAATTACGCCATCCACTCTTTTCTGAAACAGGTTCCTGGCATTGGATATCTCCTTTTTATAACTTTCAGCCGAATGGGCGATCAGCAAATCATAACCGGCTTCTGCCGTCACCTTTTCAATTCCCGCAAGCACCGAATTGATAAAGTTGCTCTGTAATTCATGAACAATACATCCTATCGTGTGGGTCTTTTGAGTCCTGAGATTTCTTGCAAAATAATTGGTCCGGTAACCCATCTTTTCCGCATGCTCAAAAATCCTTTTCCTGGTTTTCAGGCTGATCAGCGGATCATCTTTTAACGCCCGGCTCACCGTAGCGCTCGAAACCTGCAGCTGCTGCGCGAGATCATAAATCGTGATTTCCCTGCCTTTCATTTTTTAAAAATATTGAAATCAACCGGCCTGCAAGCTACCTTTAAAAAATAAATATTTAAATCGGTTGCATTGAATAAAAACCCATTATTTTTGAATTTTATAGATCAATATTATGCAACCGGGTTAAAATATTGAAAACATGGAAGTCAAAACCAAAATGAATGTCCTTTCCGGTCGCCAGGAAAACCGCCCGGTGATAAGAAATCCTTATAACAACTTGACCATGACTATTAAAAACGTACATTTTCAGCGTTTCCTTCAACTGCTATTGATTATTCTCAGCATCGCCTGCTTCTTTCCATCTCCGGGTGATGCCCAAAATTCGAGAAATACCGGGGTAGCGACGATCAAAATTGATCCGGATAGATCCATAAGCGCGATTGACCCGAAAATTTATGGTGTATTTATGGAACCCATACACCTGAACGGCGCAAGGGTGGGTCTGCCGGATACCGCGGAGTTTAATACTTTATACGGCACTTTATACGATCCTTCTTCATCTCTTGCCGATGCCAACGGCTTCCGGAAAGATTATATCGACGCCATGAAGGAACTGAAAGTCACCAATATACGTTGGCCCGGGGGAAATTTTGTAATGGGCTATAACTGGCAGGACGGTATTGGCCCAAAAGATTTACGGCCCCACCGCATCAACCTGGCCTGGGGCGGTATCGAGAACAACCATGTGGGAACAGATGAATGGATTGAACTGAACAAAGCCATCGGCAGTGAAAATATTGTCTGCGTAAATCTCGGACTGGCTACCATTCAGGACGCCGTAAACTGGGTGGAGTATTGCCGGTATAAAAAAGGAACTTATTATTCTGATCTGCGTATCAAATACGGCCATGAAAAACCTTACGATATAAAAATCTGGGACCTGGGCAATGAGGTTGACGGTGCGCCCTGGGAACTGGGCCATAAGGAAGCTGACGACTATGTAAAAATCGCAAGCGAAGCAGCAAAAGCGATCAAATCAGTAGATAATTCCCTGGAATTTGTCGCTTCCGGATCCTCCTGGTATGAAAGCAGCGGTCAATGGCTGGAATGGAATCGCAAAATACTTGCCGGCCTCGGGAGCATGATCAAATATATTTCCATTCATAGCTATTGGGAAAACGCAAGCGATTATTATTCATTCATGGGCCAAAGTGCGATGATCTTCGAGAACAGGATCAAATTAACCGCCGACCAGATTGACATTGCAAGGGCCATGAAGGGATTTAAAAATCCGGTTTATATTTCTGTAGATGAGTGGGGATCCTTCGGAAGAAGTTTCAGAAATATTCTTCCCATTGCCCAAAGCCTGAATTCGTTTATACGTCATGCCGATCTGGTGAAAATGGCAAACTTCACCCTCATGACTTCCCTCTTGTCGAATGATATTAAAAAAGGAACCTATAAATCTCCTTTATTTTATACGTTTAAACTGTTTTCCAATAACTGCCTGGGTAATTCGGTCGATACTCATGTGGAATGTGATACTTTTAATACGGAACATTATAAAGGGATTCCATTTCTGGATGTAACCACCGTATACTCAAAAGAAAACGGAACAGTATATATCAATGTCATTAACCGCCATAAGGATAAAGCCATCACGGCTGATGTGATTAATAGTTCCGGTTTATTTAGTGGGAAATGCCAGGTTAGCATCGTAACTGCAGAATCATTGGATGAACCATTCACCTATGACAAACAGGGTTCATATATTCCTGTAATAAAAGAAATCGAAACCGGGAAAAACAAACTCACCTGCACATTCGCACCGCATTCGTTCACCCAGTTGAGGGTGACCGTAACGAAATAATCATTCCTGAAAAATTGAAACCAAAACATGAAACCATTCATTGCACTCTTTCTTTGTTTGATCACCGGAGTACTATCAGCGGTGAGTCAAAATGTTATCCAACACGCTCCGCCTGGTTTTGATACCCTGCGTTCTGATATTCCGCACGGAACAATCGATACCATCAGCTATTTTTCAAAAACAGTTGGCAATGAGCGAAGGTCCCTGATTTCCTTACCTCCGGGTTATTCAAAAAAGAAAAAATATCCTGTGCTCTACCTGCTGCATGGCATTGGCGGCGACGAAAAAGAATGGCTGAATGGTGGCTCACCACAGATTATCCTGGACAATCTCTACTCGAAAGGCAGGGTTGAACCCATGATTGTGGTGATGCCCAATGGAAGGGCCATGAAAGATGATCGTGCAGTCGGCAATATTTTTGACAGCGCCAAAGTGAAGGCGTTCGCCGACTTTGAGAAAGACCTGTTGAACGATCTGATTCCATATATTCAGAAGAACTATCCTGTGTATACGGACAGAGAACACCGCGCGATCGCCGGCCTTTCCATGGGCGGCGGGCAGTCACTCAATTTTGGTTTGGGCAACCTCGAAACCTTCGCCTGGATCGGAGCGTTTTCCGCTGCACCGAACACAAAGATTCCTGAACAACTGGTGCCGGACCCTGATCTGGCCAGGAAAAAAATTTCCCTCTTATTTATATCCTGCGGGGCGAGTGACGGGC
>DATCAO010000479.1:0-3133 GCA_036512575.1 Puia sp. | reverse complement strand
ATGCCGCACTATAGGTTCTATGCCCCGGGAGTAGTTAACCAGGATATTGGCGGTGTATGGGATGGTGGTCATAGTCCGTTTGCGATAAATAGTGGAGATATCTTAGACAAAGAACATTCCATTTTTAATTTAATCATAGTTCCGGCGGGCGAAAACGAAAAAGCAAAAATTATAAAGGAGAATAGTAGGCTTTTGGAAAGACTGGCAGCATACAAGCCTTATTTTAAAATGGATACAAATCCTGGCATGATGGAGCATCATCATTAACCAGGTAGTTTGTTTATTCGCCGGCTCTTCGGACTGTGTTTATTTTAAAGAGGGATAATCTGCATAGAGTGCTTCGACCAGTTCCTTTCGATATCCGGGCGTGTGGGTGTAGACGTTGATCGCTTCACCGGCTTGTGCCAGTTCATTATTGACCACCTTGCAGGCTACGAGTTTTTCCGTGTTCTGCCAGATGCCCGGATCGTAGTCGAACACTTCCTGGTAGAAATGTAACGCGGCGCGTAAATCGCCCAGTTTCATTTCAACATTCCCCCGGTAATAATTCAGGAAGGGATCAATATGGAGCAGGGTATCGAGTTTGTCGATCGACCTGCCGTAATCTTGAAAGTCCCTGGTATCGGCATACTCTTTCATCATGTACAAATAGGATGTGGGCTCGTCGGGATATATGGCGACAAAATGGTCCACAGATTTCCTGAATAATTTTTCGCCGAGCTGATCGCAGGCCATCATATACTGGATGGAGAGGTGTTTGTCATTTTGGGTCTGTTCGTCAAATTTTTCGAAGGCTGATCTTGCCGCGCTATAGTTTTTACGACTCAGGGCATTTTGGAATATTGTCCCGTATTTCTCCCTGGATGTCATCGATGCGTGCGCATCAACTGCTGCCATGTCTTCAATCAGGTATGAAAACAGTTTGGCGTAGGATTCACCGAGTTCATAAGAAAAAATATCGGCTGCCCTGATGGAGTCCTTCACTTTTATGAGTGTGATTTCCTGGTAATTGAGCCCGCCATCACCGAAGGCCCTGAATAGAAGATGCATTTCATCATTCTTCAAAAAACCGTGCACCAGTTTGTAGCTGCCGTTTTTCGTGATCTCCAGGGTGCTATTGCCAATATTGAATAGGCCAAAGGCGTCGGCGATCTTGGTGAGCGTATCAAAATTATTGATGATGGGGCTTCTTGATCGGGTCCTGGTTATGAATTCGGGAAAATAGATCAGGTGGTTGAGCATGCCGGGGTCTCCCTTGATCATGGACTCCTCCAGCTGCATGGATAGTTTTTCGGCTTCCGCTGTGGTGACCGGAGTATTTTGTGCATACAGGGTTTGAAGGTTCATGGCGCCAGCCGTCAGCAGGGCCACGCCAAGGGTTTTAAGGATTGGACGCATGGTTAAATTAGGGGTATTTTATCTATCAAAACGTCCGAAACGGGAAAAAATTATTGTGTAAGGACAAAATTTAATAGGCATCCTGTAACAACAAACCATTGAAATCGATTCTATGAGTTGCCAGTACGGCAGGCTCATTCCGACATGTAGTGGTGGCTGTGATCCTCCAGGAAGGCAATCTACGGGAAATTCTTAATGATCTCTTAAAACATACCCCCCGTTATGAATTACTTTTGATTTTGAACTAAAACGCCGCGGTAATTCAGATAAATTATAATTCACCACTCTTATTAAGCAACACCAAATGTTTTGAATAATGAATACGCTTGAAGAACTCATTCTGGATGTATCAGTGGCGCGCAAAAAGTATATTGAACAAATAGAACACTATACACAGGAGCAGGCCCAATGGAAACCTGGTTCTAAAGTATGGAATATGGTTGAGATTACTGAGCATCTTTTTTGGGCTGAGCAGGGTGGCATCCTTGGCATGTGGAAAAGTATTGATGCAATAAGGGAGGGAAAAATGGAGCGGAAATACGAGTCAATTCATCAGAATATGCCGGTTGAACAAATCATTAAGCTTACCTGGCAACCCAAAGAAAAAGTACCAGCCGTCGCAGCACCAAGATTGAGTGGTCCACTGTCTTTTTGGTGTACCTCATTAAATAGTCTGCAGGGAGTACTCGAAACATTTGGCCATTATTTAAAAAATGATGAATTGAGGTTACAGGCACACCCTCACCCTATTTCAGGACCTATGGATTTTCAGCAACGTTTCGAGTTTTTAAGCTTTCATATAAACCGTCATCGGGCACAGGTCTTCAGGCTTATTAATGAAATGAACGGATAGTTTCATGATGAATACTCCCGTGAGGAGTTTACCCCGGTTTCTGCGTCCAGCACTTCAACTGTTTTTTTATAATACGAGTAAGCTTCTTCCCGCGATCCGCCAATGCAAACAATACCCATTTTGCCATACTGCGATAAGGCGCCTATCATATGAAACATTACCCCCTTTTGAGCTGCCCCATCGAATTGCAGTCCATGAAACATGGCAATATCAATGAGATCCTGCGGTGTAAGTCCTTTGTAGGTATCGTTCTGCAGGTTATCTGATGTAAAATAATAACGGTGCTGCCCGTTCTGGGTTTCATATAAACCAGTTTCTTCGTTGAAATGCCCGTTGGTTAAAAACTGCAACATTAAATAGGGGTGTGTAGTGCCTCCTTTACGCATGTTAATTTCAATGGCGAAATGCTTCCATTGGTCATTTTCTTTTACAGAAATAAAATCAATACTAAAGCGGCCTAATATCCCATTTTTCTTTAATTCTTCAGCGATTGTTTTTGCAAATTCCGTTATTTCTCTGTGATAACTATCGTCGCAGGGGAAAAGGGCTCCGATAAATTGTTGCCCGCTCTCACCACCCAATATTTGGTCGTGCGTTGAGATGATTTCCACATCACCTAAAGGAGTTATCCTGCATTGAACTGATGGGGAAGCTTTGGTATCACCTTCTAAAAAGGCTTCGGCGATGCCGCCCATTTCCTGAAATTTCTGCAAAAAGATTTCAATGCTCATATCTTTTGCGACCGGAATGATTTTCTTGTAGAGATTATCAGTAACCCAATCAAATAATTCTTTGCTGGTTAAATGGTCAGGATATCTCAGTATTGCATTACCGTCTCCGGAAAACCCATCATTCAATTTTAAAATAGCTTTCTTTAAATCA